>NZ_PPDJ01000003.1:0-300000 GCF_002903145.1 Halobacteriovorax sp. DA5
CCTTCTATATAAAAAGCCAGATCTTAGGATCTGGCTTTTTTTATTTGTGGCCATAAAATTCTTAATTCACTAATTCATGCTTAAATAAGGCTTTTCGGCCTTTTCTTTTGCCTTTACTATCATTTCATATACAATAGTAATATGAAGAAAAATATCCTTAAAACTCAACTAGTTACCCTGTTTATCTTAACATTATTTTCATTTGTTTCTTTTTACTTTGGAAATGATCTACCGGATAACTACTTTACGATTACTTCTAATAATTCAGGAAATATTCTTAGCTATTATTTTTTCTCATTGGTTAAGTTTGGCTCTTACTTTAGTGGGCCTTGGATTTTGATTCCTTTCTTCGTTTTTGCTCTATGCCATACATTTATATATGACAGAAGAGAGTATATGGTGGATATCCTCAATTTTTTCCCATTACTTTTCTTTGCTGGAAGTATTTCATTTTTTCTATTTCAAGATGCTCTTGGAATTGGACTACAGTATATTTTCAAAAATTCATTTACTTCGCTTTGGTTAGGTATTTATAGCGGTGTCGCTTTTGGATTATTTCTTTTGGGTACTTTTAGAGGTGGATTTAAAGAGAGTATCATTAAAGTATTTAATTTTACTAAGGCCGCTCCTAAGAAAGTGGTTCAGGCCAAACAAGCTCTCATTGCTCCATTTGAGAAGAAGAAACCTGTTGCGCAAATTGAGCATGATAATAGTCTACGAAAAAGAATGGATAGCATTCTAAAAGACGATAATAAAGATAAGGATGAGACTAAGAAAGAGGGATCTTTATTTGCTTCTCTCAATAAAATTAAACCACAAAATATCTTAAAGTCTAAGACTGTTGTTGAAGAGAAAACTGACAATATTGAACAAGATGATGAGGATATTGAAGAAGCAGTAATTAAGCCACAAATTATGAGACCTTCATTTGATGAATCAAATACAGTCGTTCGTACAGCTCCTGATGTTGAAGAAGAAGATCCTAGTGAGGATGTTGATAGTAACACTCCTAGAGAGCCGCAAGTTAAGAAGATTCTTGTAACTGCTCCGCTTAATCGTATGGCAGATACCTCTAGTGATAACCAATATTTTAATATTGTCGATACTGCTACAGAGGCTACGATTGAGAAGGTTTCGAATGAACCTGATAAGGCGTATTTTGAGCAAATTATTACACTTCTTGAATCTAAGCTTACTGAGTTTAAGATTGAGGGTGAAATTGTTAACGTTTTAAAAGGTCCTGTTGTTGATACTTTTGAATTTAGACCAGGGGCCGGTGTTAAGGTTTCTAAGATTGCAGGATTAGCTGATGATTTATCCTTAGCACTCTATGGAGCACCTATTCGTGTTGTTCCTGCAATGATGGGGAAAGATACTGTCGGTGTTGAAGTCCCAAGAAATCCTCGTGATATCATATATTTAGATGAAGTTTTAAGTTCTAAAGAGTTCCAAAATGCTAAATATTCTCTGCCTATTGCGATGGGGAAGAATGCTTTTGGTGAATCTTTTGTTATCGATTTAGCTACTTGTCCACACATGCTTGTAGCAGGTGCTACAGGTGCAGGTAAGTCGGTATTTATTAATTCACTTCTTGTATCACTTCTAGTTAAGAAGTCTCCTAAGAAGATGAAATTAATTCTTATTGACCCTAAACAACTTGAAATGGCGCTATATGCTAAACTTCCACACTTATTAATGCCTGTTGTAACTGATGCAAAAACTGCTTCAATTGCGCTTTTATGGGCATGTCAGGAAATGGATCGTCGTTACGGAATTCTTGCTGAATTTGGTGTTAGAAATATTTCTGGATTCAATGAAAAACTCAAGAGAGCAACTCCAGAAATGCTTGCTAAGATTCACCATCACTATGAAGATACAACGGCCGAAGATTACGAATTACCATATATCGTTATTATTGTAGACGAGTTTGCTGACCTGGTACTTACTAAGGCCGGTAAAGAAATTGAAAATAATATCGCACGTATTGCAGCTAAAGCACGTGCCGCAGGAATTCACTTAGTTCTAGCAACTCAAAGACCTTCTGTTGATGTTATTACTGGTGTTATCAAGTCTAACTTCCCAACTCGTGTTGCCTTTAGAGTATCTTCAAGAACTGACTCAAGTACTATTCTTGATAAAATTGGGGCTGAGAGACTTCTTGGGAAAGGGGATATGCTTTACAAACACGGTATTAATACTCAGCGTGTTCACTCTTCATATGTAGATGAAGTAGAAATCGAAGCCTTAACTCAAAAACTTGAAGCGCTTGAATCAGGATTCGATGAAAAAGCAATGGAATTTCTTGAGAATGGTGGTGAAGTTGAAACAGATGAATACTCTTATGGTTCACATATCACACCTGCATCTTCATCAAGTTCAGGTGATTCTCTTTATGATGAAGCTGTTAAAGTCGTAATGGAATCTCGCTCGGCGTCAGCTTCTATGCTGCAAAGAAGATTGAGAATTGGTTACAATAGAGCAGCAAATCTTATTGAAGAACTTGAAAAGCGCGGGGTAGTAGGACCTGCTCAGGGCGCTAAGCCGCGTCGCGTTCTTGTTGATGGAAGTTCACCAACTCTATAATTCAAAAGGCCCTTTCTTTCGGTAAGTTAGGGCCAATAATTCCTCTAAAAATATTACAAAAAAATATTGAATCCATAGTGTCATCGTGTTAAAAATGCACCATCGCAATATCGCGAAATAAACTACTGCTCGAAGGTTGGTCCGTTCGGTTCGAGTTAGTGTAATTAACCAACTTAGGAGTTCGTATGTCAGAATTAAACATTAATGATCTTTTAAAAGCAGGTGCACACTTTGGTCACCAGACTCACAAGTGGAACCCAAAAATGAAGCCATATGTATTTGGTGAGAGAAACGGTATCTACATTGTTGACCTTGCTAAAACAATTCCATTAGCAAAAAAAGCTTATGACTTCCTTAAGAAAACTTCTTCTGAAGGTAAGCCAATTCTTTTCGTAGCTACAAAAAGACAAGCTTCAGAAACTGTTAAGAATGCTGCTGCATCTTGTGGTGCATACTACGTAACTAACAGATGGCTAGGTGGGATGCTTACAAACTACAAAACAATCAACCTTTCAATCGATAAACTAAGAAAAGTTGAAAAGATGAAAGAAACAGGTGACTTCGAGTTACTAACTAAGAAAGAAAGAATCAAAGTTGGTAAAGAAGTTGAAAAGCTAGAGAAAAACCTTGGTGGTATCAAGGATATGAGAAAGCTTCCAGGTGCTCTTGTTGTTGTTGATCCAAACAATGAAAGAATTGCTGTAAAAGAAGCTAACAAGCTAGGTATTCCTGTTGTTGCAATCGTTGATACTAACTGTGATCCAGAAGGTGTTGACTACGTTGTTCCAGGTAACGACGATGCAATCAAATCGATCACTCTATTCTCTGATTACTTTGCAGGTGCAATTGCATCAAATGCTGGTAAATCTAAGTCTGCTGGTAACCAAGTTACTGATAAGGCACTAGAAGAAGAAATTCTTTCTAAGTATGAGAACGACATCGATTTAGCTGGTGAAGAAGAATAATTAATAAATAATTAGCGAGGTAAAAAATGGCTATTACGGCAAGTGCTGTTAAGGAATTAAGAGAAAAAACTGGTGCAGGAATGATGGACTGTAAAAAAGCTCTATCAGAGACTAACGGTGATGTGGAAGCGGCAATCGATTTCCTAAGAACTAAAGGTCTTGCAACTGCTGCTAAGAAAGCAAGCCGTGTTGCTGCTGAAGGTACTGTCGTATCTCTAGTAGAAGGGAACGCAGGTGTTATTCTTGAAGTTAACTGTGAAACTGACTTTGTTGCTAAAGGTGATGATTTCCAAGGTTTCGCTAATACAGTTGCTGCATGGACTCTTTCAAATAAGCCAGCTTCTATTGAAGAACTTAAAGAAGCTAAGAACTCTGAATCAACTGAACTTACTATGAAATGTGGTGAGAAAATCGACCTAAGAAGATTTGCTGCAGTTGAAACTACAGGTGTCCTTGGATCGTATAACCACGGTGGAAAAATCGGTGTTCTAGTTGATCTAGCTACTGATAAAGCTGATGCTCCAGAAGTTGCGGAACTTGCAAAAGATATCGCAATGCACGTTGCAGCTGCTGCACCTTCTTTCTTAACTGCTGATGATATCGATGAAGATTACAAAAAGCGTGAAGAAGAAGTTTACCGTGCTCAACTTAAAGAAGAAGGTAAACCTGAAAACATGATCGATCAGATCGTTAAAGGTAAACTTGGTAAGCTAGCAAAAGAAGTATGTCTTCTTGAGCAAGTTTTCATCAAGAACCCAGACTTTACTATCAAGAAGCTTGTTGCTGATGTAGCTGGTAAAGTTGGTGGTGACATTACTGTAACTGCTTTCCACAAAATCAATCTTGGAGAAGGGATTGAGAAGAAAGAAGACAACTTAGCGGAAGAAGTTGCTAAGATGACTCAACAGTAAAATTAATTACTAAATACGAGAAAGGGCTTTTTTAAGCCCTTTTTTTTTGCAATTACAGTGTAGTGTTATTGGGGATTTATGAAATATAAAAGAATTTTATTAAAACTTTCTGGTGAGGCCTTAGCTGGTGAAGCTGGTTATGGTGTAACTCACGATGTTCTTAACCAAATTTCAGAAGAGGTTAAAGAGCTAGTCGCAATGGGTGTTGAAGTTGCGATCGTTGTTGGTGGTGGTAATATTCACCGTGGTGTAGCAGGTGCTACAAGAGGTATGGACCGTACTTCTTCAGATCATATGGGTATGTTGGCGACTGTCATAAATGCGCTTGCTATGCAGGATTCTCTTGAGCAAAAAGGTGTATTTACGAGAGTAATGTCGGCTATTAATATGCAAGAAGTTTGTGAACCTTATATCAGACGTCGCGCAGAGAGACACCTTGAGAAGAAACGTGTTGTTATCTTTGCAGCAGGTACTGGTAATCCTTACTTCACAACAGATACAGCGGCAGCTTTAAGAGCAAATGAAATTGACGCACAGGTAATTTTTAAAGCAACAAAAGTTGACGGAATCTATGATAAAGATCCAATGAAATATGATGACGCAGTTAAGTTTGATCAATTAAAATATATCGACGTATTAAATAAAGGAATTAAAGTAATGGATTCTGCAGCTATCTCACTTTGTATGGATAATGAGATGGAAATTGTGGTATTTAATATGTTTGAAAAAGGTAATATTGCTAAGGCCGTAGCTGGTGAAAGCATTGGAACTAAAGTTATTAAATAATTTATAAGAGGTATATTATGATTAATGAAATTAAATCATCATTAGAAACTGGTATGTCAAAATCAATTGATTCTTTAAAGCATCAATTAACAAAAATCAGAACTGGTCGTGCATCAGCTTCTGTTTTAGATGGTATAACTGTTGATTACTATGGTTCTCCAACTCCTGTTAATCAAGTTGGACAAATTTCAACTCCAGAAGCAAGACTTCTTCAGATTCAACCATTTGATAAAACACTTATCAGTGAAATTGAAAAATCAATTATCAATGCTAACTTAGGTCTAAACCCATCAAACGATGGTAATCTAATTAGAATTGCTTTCCCTGCACTAACTGAGCAAACAAGAAAAGAGCAGGTAAAAGAAATTAAAAAAATTGGTGAAGATAGTAAGATTGCAATTCGTAACGTACGTCGTGATGGAAATGAACTTGTGAAAAAAGCTGAAAAAGCAAAAGAGATTTCTGAAGATGATTCTAAGAAATTTCAAACTGAAATTCAGACTGTAACTGATAAGTATACTAAACAAGTTGATGAAATCATTGCTGCTAAAGAGAAAGAGCTTCTTACTCTTTAATCTTTATTTGAATTAATGATGAACTTTCAAACTTCTAAATTAAAACATGTTGCAATTATAATGGATGGCAATGGGCGCTGGGCACAGAACCGCGCCCATCGTCGTGTATGGGGACATGTGCGTGGAAGTTCTGTTGTTAGTGATGTCGTAGAAAAAGCTGACGACATGGGGATTAAGGCCCTAACACTTTATGCATTCTCTACTGAGAATTGGGGCCGCCCACCTTCTGAAATTAGAACTCTTTTTCTTCTTTTAAAGAAGTTCCTTATTAAAGAAAGAACGAGAGTTTTAAAAAATAATATTAAATTTAATATTATTGGTGATATTTCAAAACTTCCTAAAGATACAATTGAAATTATTAATCGACTAAAAGAAGAGTCGAAAGATAATACAGGATTAAAATTAACTTTTGCTTTTGGCTATGGTGGACGTGCAGAAATTATAAGTGCGGTAAATAAGCTAATTGCTGAAGATATTGAAGTGACTGAGGAGAATATCTCTCAAGCTCTTCATGCCCCTGAGTTAGGTGATGTCGACCTAATGATTAGAACTGGGGGAGATCAAAGAATCTCAAACTTTCTATTATGGCAGATTGCATATGGTGAGCTGTATTTTACAGAAACAATGTGGCCAAATTTCACAAGTAAAGAATTTGAAAATATTATTTATGAAGTTGAAAAACGTGAAAGACGTTTTGGACAAGTTTCTGAGACTGAATCGCTTGCTGCTTCTAAAAATAAGATTAGAAAGAATATTAGATTAATAAATTAAACGGATTTAAAATGACAAATACTCAAAAAAGAGTCCTATCTGCCATTGTAATGATAGGTATCGTCGCATTAGCATATTCTATTGGAGTCATTGGTATTGAAGCATTACTTATCGTTGTAAGTGCTGCTTGCTTTTATGAATTTGCTAAAAACTTTCTGTCCCTTAAAGTTACAGGGATTTTCACACTGATTAATTTTGTTTTCTTACTTGGAATCCAATTCTGGGCGATGAACAATCCTCATGTTTTTGAAGGTTTTTTAATTCCTTCTATTGGCTGTCTTTTAAATCTTGTTCTAATTGGTTACTTGTTCGTTTCTCCTATGGAGTCGATGAATTTTGTTAATTTACTTAAACGAGTTACTATCTTGAGTATGGTGATGTTTTTGATCCCATTTCTTAATCTTCATTCACTTCTTAATCGAAGCAACTGGCAAGCTCTTGTAATTATTCTATTAGTTTTTAACTTTGGGATGGATACGGGCGCATGGTTCTTTGGTAAGAACTTCGGAAAAACGAAATTGTGGGCGGCCGTAAGCCCTAATAAAACTGTTGAGGGCCTAATTGGAGGTGCTGCAACATCAGGATTATTAGGAACTTTAGTTTGGTATTATTTAATAGGCGATTTTGCGGTAAAATATATACTGATCTTTTTTATTTTAGGTATTTTGAGTCAGGTCGGGGATTTGATTCAGTCTAAATTGAAAAGACAAATAGGTGTAAAGGATAGCTCGAATTTAATTCCTGGACACGGAGGAGTTTACGATCGAATCGATAGTCTTCTTTTTGTCATTCCGTTTTACACACTATTGTTGAGTTATAAAATTTTATAAGGGTTAGTATGTTAGAGAAAATAGTTATATTTATTTTATTTTTAGGGCCACTAGTATTTTTTCATGAATTAGGACACTTCTTATTTGCCAGACTTTTTGGAGTAAGAGTTGAAGTTTTTTCAATTGGCTTTGGTCCAAAATTATTTAGATGGAAAAAAGGTGATACAGAGTACGCAATCTCACTAATTCCACTTGGTGGTTACGTTAAGATGTTTGGGGATGACCCATTCAATAAAGATGGTATCTCTGAAGAAGAAAAGAAGTTCTCTTTTATTCATAAAAAGAAATGGCAAAGATTTTGGATCGTATTCGGTGGTCCACTTGCTAACTTCATCCTTGCTTTCTTTATTTTCTTTGCCCTTTTCCTGACAGGAGAAAAAGTTCCAGAAATTAAAATTGGAAATGTAGCGAAAGAAACTCGCTTTTATAAATTAGGTTTTAGAAGTGGTGATATTGTAAATAAAGTAAACGAGCATCTAGTTACTTCTCCTAGCGATATCGTTCTGGAGAGTGATGGGCATATTAGCTCACTAACAGTTGTTCGCCTTGGGAAGAAAGAAGTTGTGAAGGTTGATATGAAACCTGAGCAATTTTTTGAAGAGATGGTTAATTATCCACCTTTCTTACTACTTCCTATCGTCAAATCAGCAGATGGAAATCTGTTTATTGTTTCAAAAGGGAAGGGGCCAAATATTGATTACAGCCTAGAGGAATTAGCAGTTGAGGGTGGTCACTTAGATATTTATCCGATTAAGTCTATTGATAATGAAACTAGTCAGCCAATTTTCGATAAAGATGCTAAACCTGTTACTCACTTAGATGTAACAAATGGTCTTAAGCATGCCCTATTTACTAATAACTATTTCCCAATGGACTTAGTTGTTAAAAGTGTTCAAATGAAGTCTCCTGCAGATAAGGCAGGTCTTTTGGCCGGTGATATTATCACTACGGTCAATGGAAAAGAGGTTAATTCATTTGATGAACTTAGAGGTGAGATTCAGGAAAACGAAGGTCAAGCTTCACTGAAAGTTATCAGAAAAGGTGAGATTAAAGAATTTAATATCACACCTGATGTTAGAACTGAAAATGGAGTGACTGTTAAGCTAATCGGTGTTTACAGCAACGGTATTTATGCTGCCGGGAAGTATGTTACAACTGAACCGATGAATTTCTTTAAGGCAATTCCAAGAAGCTTTTATCGTACTTGGGATGGAGTTGTTAAAACATTTGAAGGCTTTAAAAAGTTAATCACGGCAGAGGTTTCTCTAAAGAATATTGGTGGGCCACTTACAATTGGAAAAGTTGCTTCTGATTCTTTTAATACTTCAATCTCTTATTTTTTCCAGTTGATGGCGCTGATCTCTATCAACCTTGGTGTTATTAATCTTTTCCCAATTCCAGTATTAGATGGTGGGCATATTGTTTTTCTTATTTTAGAAGCGATTAACGGTGGACCACTTTCAAGAAGAAAGTTAGAAATTGCTCAGCAATTTGGACTCTCGATCTTATTACTATTAATGATTGGTGCATTATTTAACGATTTTACGCGATTCTTCTAATGATTTACTTATTTATAGATACATCACATCTTCTGCACTTTGGAATTCTTGATGAGAACTTCTCTTGGATAGAAGATGTTGTTGTTGAAACTAAGAAGACCTCTGAGGTTCTTCATGAAAATATTCACGCTCTACTTTCAAAGAACGGTTTTGATATAAGTCATATTAAAGGTCTTATCTCAATTGCTGGCCCAGGATCTTATACTGGAATGAGGGTCGGGGAAGGCCTTGCTCAAATTTTTGAGTTAGATGATATTGAAGTTTACTCTTTTTACAGTTCAGATATTCCAAGTATTCTTGGAGAGAATTCAACTCATTGGATGTTCCCTGCTTTTAAAAAAGAGTATTATATTCGTACAAATGACAATGAAAAGCTTCTTACACAAGAAGAATTTGAAGCGTTTTGCTCGGGTATTGTGGATAAGTCGATTTTATATACTCATGGAGAAAATGAGCTTTCTGATCGCTGCGAAGGGGATACAAGAGAAGTTCTTCGTAAGAATCCTGCCTCAATCTTTGCTAAAGTTGTAAGTGAGAAAATGAGACAGAGGCCATACTATTTTCGACCTCTTCACGTCGAATTTAAAAAGTCTTAGTATGACATGTCAGTTGAATATTGATAAATTATTAAAGTGAAAATATTTTATCTATCAAAGTCCACAATCAACTTTATTATAGTAGTAGCATTTCTATTATTACTATTATTCGGCTTTTATTTATTCTTATTTTTCTTTGTTATTGTAGGATTATTTCTTTTCTTATTTAGAAGAAAATTGAGCTCATTCAAAGAAGACCAAGTTACAACTCGTGGCTCTATCTATGCGCCTGTAACAGGAAAGGTTATTGGTATTAATAAAATTTCTAATGAAGTTTCAGAGTTATCAATAAGAATGGGACTATTGAGTGGATATGGGATATATTTACCAATTTCAGCGAGAGTAAATAACGTGATCTTCAAAGATAAAGACTTTGGAACAAAAGTTACGTTAGAAGACTCTAATGAGAGAAAGATTAGATTGTATTTTATAAATTCATTTTTTAAACGTGACCCAGAGTTAATTGTACTACCGGGAGACCTAGGAAGAAGGCAAGTTGATATTGGCTTTTATCCATTTGGTGCTACCGTCAAGATGCAAGTTGAAAACTCTGAACTCCTCGTGGCCGTTAATGAAAAGGTTAGGGGTGGAGAAACGATAGTAGGTCGCTACTTAGAAGAATAAAAGGAATTCAAATGACTAGATATGACGGACAACCACATAAACTAACTTTTTTCTTACCTAATATATTTACTGCTTTAAATATGGGCTGCGGTTTCGCATCAATTATCATGGCCATGAAGGGAATGTTTTATCCTGCATGTATGATTCTACTATTAGGTGCAATTTTTGATAGTGTTGATGGGAGAGTTGCACGTTTGACTGGTACTCAGTCTCAATTTGGTGAACAATTTGATTCAATTAGTGATGTCATCTCTTTTGGGATGGCGCCGGCTTTAATTATCTATTTTAAGTTCTTTCAAAACTTAGGTCGTCCGGGAATGGTGATTTCATTCTTATATCTACTTTGTGGTGCTCTAAGACTTGCAAGATTTAATGCTAATATTAATAAGGTTCCATCTAATTATTTCCAAGGTCTTCCAATTCCAGGAGGAGCACTTGCGATTATTGGATTTATAATGGTAACGCTGGAGTTTAACTTTGGTGAGTATCAAAGTTATTACGCTGCTGCATATGTAATTTTCTATTCCCTACTAATGATCTCAAATATTCCGTTTAATTCGTTTAAAAACTCGGATTACGTAAGAAAAAATCGCCGCAAGGTCCTTGCATTAATTCTTCTCATTCTAGTATTAATCCTTATTTACGAGCAACTAATGATTTTTGTGCTGATTACTGCCTATGTTGTTGGATGTTTAGTGTATAATATTTTTAATAAGGATACTAAAGTTGAACTATTCGACTGGGAAGAAAAAGATGAAGAAAGCGAGTCTTAAAAAACTCTTAATTTGTACATTATTAATTGTTAGTGGGAAGAGTTTCTCTGTTGATTTTAATCAACCTCTACCTGGTGAACTAGACTCATCAACTTCTCCTTATGAAAATGATAACGGTACAAGTGAAGAAGAAGATAAGAACTCATTTCCAAATATTTTTGGTTCAACACCTCAGCAGTATACTGAAGAAGAGCTAAAAAATGCAGTAATGAACTCGCAAGATAAAGAGTGGCTAAAAACAGCTACTGATGAAGGTTCAATTCTGATAGACCCAAGTCCGAATTCATATGTTGAGTATAAAACAGAAGACTTATTAAGAGATATGTATCAGAAAGCTGATACTCAAATTGGCTTTACGTATATCTACGATACTTTTGACTACGCTGATAGCACGGGAACTTTTGAGTCGACTTTCCAAAGTGATGACTCAGCGGCTGACTCTGTTCAAGCAGGTTACTTAACATTTAACTATAGAAAATATTTTCAACGAAATATTGTCTCTACTTTCTTTCAAGGAAATCTTGGAGTTTCATTCAACTCTGGAAAAGGAAAGTTTGGAGACGGCTCTCTTTCTCGTACAACGTTTAACCTATGGCTATTTCCAATTGATTTAAACCTTGGGGCAAAATTAAATTTTGGAAAGAAAGTATCAATAACAGCACAAGGTGGAGCTGTGGTTGCTCCAATATGGCAAAACAGAGATGACCGTGAGCAAGGCGATGATGATAAAGATATTCGCCAAGTAGGTTATGGTTATAATGCTTCTGCTTCAATTGATTTTTCAATTTATAATATCTTCCCAAACTTTGGAATGGATCTTAAAAAGTTCAGTGATGTTAGTGATATGAGCATTAGCCTCATGGCCAAAACCATGGATATTTCAGGATTTAAAAGAGAAGACTTTAGCGTAAGTGGAATGTCTTTTGGGATAGGTTTCAACTTTGAGTATCTATAAAGTTACTTTTTCATACGATGGAACTAATTACTTTGGTTGGCAAAAACAAATTGGCCAACAAAGTATTCAAGGTGAGATCGAAAGAGTTTTAAAGCAAATTTCAAAATCGGATGAGTTACAAGTTGTAGGTTGCGGAAGAACAGATACAGGTGTTCACGCTGTCTATCAAGTTACTCGTATAACTCTTGCTATTGATATTGATCCAAAAGCTTTAATGCGTGCATTAAATAGCCAGTTACCAGAGGAAATTAGAGTTATTGACTCCGAATTTGCCCCTGAAGATTTTCAACCAGTATTCAATTCAAAGAGTAAGACATATCGCTATGTATTTTCTCTTAAAAGAGAATCAAATCCGTTTTTGAAAAACTATGTGACCTATCTAGGAAAGCAACTGAGCCTCGATAAGTTAAATGAAGCTTGCCAGCTTTTTATTGGTGAGCATAACTTCGAAGGCTTTTCCACAAAAGGTACTCCCGTAAAGTCGACAGTTAGAAAAGTGACTAGTTGCGCAATAAAAGAGAGTCAAATGAGCTATGGTCCAGGCTTACAAGAAGATGTCCTGATCTTAGAAATCACAGGTAATGGGTTTCTAAAGCAGATGGTTCGTCTGATCGTTTCAAGTATTTGGTCGTACGCTCAAGGCAAGATTTCAAAAGAAGTTATTGTGAAACAATTGACTGAGCCAAGTACTGAAAAGGTCGCTCCGACCGCACCGCCACAGGGCCTATTTTTGGTTAAGGTTGAGTATTAGGCCAATTGAAACCCCTTATATTCATTGACTTTTTGCCATATTCTAGCTAATTTCGGCTATTCATAATGTTAATATTGTCGCATAGCGAAGTGAGGATTTATTCATGACTTATAAAGTAGAACAAGTTAATGACTGCACAAAAAAATTATCTTTTTCATTCGAAAACTTAGATCTAACTGAACAAATTACTGTTGCTCTTAAAGAGAAACAAAAATCAGTTTCAATCAAAGGTTTCAGAAAAGGTAAAGCGCCAATCGCTATGGTTGAGAAACTATACCGTCCACAGGTTGAAGGTGATGCTCTAAATCGTTTCGTTCAAAAGGAATTATTTGAAGCAATTAATAAAGAAGATCTTAAAGTAGTTGGATACCCTAACTTTGAAAATATGGATTACAAAGATGGAAAGTCTGTATCATTTGATGCAGTAGTTGAAATCTTCCCAACTGTTGAGCTTAAAGATTACTCAAAGCTTTCTTTCACAAAAGATGCTGTTGAAGTAACTGAAGAAGATGTTGAAAAAGTACGTAAGAACTACCTAGCTCCAAGAGCAGAAATGGTAGAAGCTGCTGAAGGTACAGCACTAGCTAATGGACTATTCGCAGTTATGAACTTCGAAGGTGAAAAAGCTGATGGTGAAAAACCAGAAAATATGAAAGGTGAAGAGTACCTTCTAGAGATCGGTTCTGGACAATTTATTCCAGGTTTCGAAGATCAAATGGTTGGTATGAAAGCAGGTGAAAAGAAAACTTTAGAAGTTACTTTTCCATCTGAGTACCACGTAGAAGAGCTTAAAGAAGCAAATGTTAAGTTCCACGTTGAACTTCTAGAAATTAAAGAAAGAAAACTTCCAGATTTTACTGACGAAGTAGCTAAAGAATTAGGATTTGAATCAGTTGAAGATTTCAAAGTAAAAACAAAAGAAAACCTAACTAAGCAAAATGAAAGACAAGCAGCTGAAAAGTTAAACCAAGAAATTCTTGAAAAACTAATCTCTGAAAATAGCTTTGATGTTCCAACTACTATGGTTGCTCAACAAAAAGAACACCTAAAGAACGACCTTGCTAACAACCTTAAGCAACAAGGTTTCACTGAAGATATGCTAGGTGAGTACTTTGAGAAGTGGGCAGGTGACTTAGATGAAAAAGCTCTTTTCCAAGTTAAGTCTGGTCTAATCCTTGATCACCTTGCAAGCAAGTTTGAAGTTGAATCAACAGATGCTGACTTTGATGCAAAAATCGAAGAAAGTGCAAGCCTTTCAGGTCTAACTGCTGACCAAGTAAAAGAATTCTACACAAGAGATGAGCGTATGAAAGCAAACCTTATGTATGCTATCCGTGAAGAAAAAACTTTTGCAAAACTTCACTCAGAATTAAAAATTAAATAATACCTTTGGGCCCGCTTTTAGCGGGCCTTTTAGTTCCGTCTTCAAATTTTTATAAATTCTAATATAATTAATCATATTTATTATAGGAGAGTTTATGAAATATCTTAGTTTCTTATTTGTTTTATCTACCTTAGTAAGTTGTGCTCAACTTGATTACAATATTCCAACTTCTCGTATGGATGGACCTGAGACAACAGGTGGACTAGGACAATTTGATGTCGCAATAGGGGTCGCTAGTGGTTATGATGTTGATCTAGCAGAAGGCTATGATTTTATAATTAGCGGAACAACAACTGATGAGTCTGTAAGTGGACCTGAGCCATTACTTACCTTCAAAGGGAATGTTGGACTCTTGCCAAGACTAGATATTGGCCTACAAACTTATCCTGATACTTCTGACCTATTAAAAGTAAAATATCAATTTATTGGTGGAGATAGAAAGACAGTTGGTTTAAAGATGTCTGTGCAAGGAGAGTTTGGTTTTGGTTATCATGAAGATGGATCTTTAAATACTGATTCAACGGTATATACAACAGATTTAAAGGCCAAGTCTCTAGGAGCTTCGTTAAATATTGGTTACCGTGTGAATCCATCGATGCTATTTTACTTAAATACAATATTTATGGAATATAAAGTTGATGGAGTTCTTAAAGATGGTGCGACGGTTTCTTATGATGGACAACAGTCTCCAGAAGTTATCTTAGTTCTACCTGGAGTACGATTTGATTTCGATAGTGCGTATGTTCAAGTGGAGACAGGCTATTCATTTTTAAACTCTTCTTATGAAGATAGAAATTCTGATGATTTCACATATGGTCTAAGTTTAGGTTATACGTTTTAAATAAAGAAAAAGCCGCTGAGAGCGGCTTTTTTTATTCTTGAATTTCATTCATTTCATATATTACGTCGTATTTCTTACCAGTAAAATCTGTCTTCACAATATTTTCACCTTCACAGAAAAAATTTGATGCAGATGCCTTGTATCTTTTCTTTGTATTTGCATCCATTGCATTTAAAGCTAGGTCTACTTTACGACATTCCTTATTTCCTACAATTACTTTTGATACACTTTCAATGTCCATATAGCTTGAACAATAGTAATCAAGGTGAGGAGCGTCTTTTTCAGAAGTTGTGCTGTTAAATCTAATACTATCTAAGTTAGATACACCTCTCATAAGAGTGCGACCAAACTTACTAATATCTTCATTTTTATCGTGGAACTGTTTATAGTCACCTTCAATAACATTAGAATAGAATTTTCCAGTAGCATAACCAGCTTTAATAAACTTTTTACCACTTTTGATTTGCTCTTGTTTTGCAACTCTTAGCATTTCAAAACATTTGTTAAAACTATATCTTTCAGCTTCTTTTACAGAGCCACTCCCTCCACCGCTTAAGATAGACGCCAGTCCATTTCTTAAGTTATTTGACTGAGATGGTGATAGGTTTAAATTCGCAGTTAGGTTATCAAATAGATCTGCTTGGGCCGTAGCGCTTGTCAGTAAAATAGCTGTAAGTAGTAGTCGTTTCATAGGTATTCCTCTTCTCATTTAAAGTGTGATCACAGGAATATTAACGAAAAATGCTGCTCAAATGGTCAAATTTGGAAAATTTACTAGGGGTGTATAGATAATACTCAAGCCCCTAAGGGCTTGAAATTATTAATTATTTTTGAATTTGTGCCTTCATTAGGCGCTCGATTTGTACTCTGTGATCACAGACGATCCAGTCATTTCCAGCACCTCTACCCATTGGAGCATACTTGTCTTGGTCTATACGGCCTTGATCTAGAAGTTCGTCTTCAACATGAACTCTAACGACTTCACCTGTTACAAATGTTCCAGTTCCTGGCACATCACCGTAGCTTAAAGTATCTCTGAGTTTACATTCAAAATGGATTGGAGATTCTTTCATTCTCTTTGGTGTAACAACTTCAGAATCTAGCTCTGTCAGCTTTGCGAAATCAAATTCAGATTCACCATGAGGTAATTCAGTTGAACATAGATTTACTTTTTCATAATTATGTTGAGTTACAAAATTTACGACAAATTCTTTTTGACGAAGAATATTTTTAAGAGTGTCTTTTTGTTCCCCATCGCTTGAACGAATCATTGGAGTGAAGCCTATGATCATTGGATTTGCACTTACCACAGTAAAGAATGAGAAGGGTGCAATATTACTTGTACCATCTTCATTTACAGTTGAAACAACTGCAATCGGTCTTGGAACGACTGATCCTATTAGTAGTTTGTAGTTATCTTTAAAGTCTTGTTTTGTTGTATCAAAAATTGCCATAATTACATCCAGCTTTTCCAGTAGTCTTTGTTTTCATTTTCTTCAAACCATTTAGTTGGTTTTAAAGGATAGCGAGTATCAACCATGACAGCGTACTCATCCGTGTATAATTTGTCTTCACCTGCTTCAAAGGCTTTTGGGTGTGGCCCATGGTGAACACCTTGAGGGTGGAATGTTAAAGCACCTGCATCGATATTATCGCGAGAGAAGAAGTTTCCTTGGTGATAGAAAAGTACTTCGTCAAAATCAATATTTGAATGATAGAAAGGAACTTTTAAAACTTTATGTTTCTTATCCTCAAGAGGTCTTTCAACAAATGAGCAAACAACAAAGTTCTTTGCTACGAACGTTGTGTGTCCCGATGGAGGAACATGGTAGCGATGACTCATAATAGGGCAGATATCATAAATAGAAATCTTCCATGGGTAGACAGATCCCTTCCATCCTTTTGCAGTAAGTGGGTTAAATGGATAGGTGATTGTTGTAATCTCTCCAAGCCTTTTTACTCTAACTTTATACTCCGGCCAATCTTGATCAGAGCCCAGAGCTGCTTCTGGAGTGAACTTTGCTGTTTGGTCATAGAGAGCGTTAGGGCCTAGAAGTCCACGAGATGGTTCTTCAAATTCAGATCGAGATTCAACTTGAAAGAACTTGGCAGCTTGAGAGATTTTAATTGTATATGTTGTTCCACGAGGGATGACAATATAGTCACCTTTAACAAATGGAACATAACCATAGATTGTTTCAAAAGTACCGCTACCTTCGTGAACAAAGTAGAGCTCATCAAAGTCGGCATTTCTTAAGAAATAATCAAGTGACTTTGTTAAATGGCCAAGACTTAGTTCACAATCATTATTTGTTAGGATTGCACGAAAATCATCTTGTAGGTCTTTATGACTAAAAAGTGAAGGAAGATTTTTTGGTTTTAAATCACCCGAAATATCAGTCCAGTTAACTGGAGGTTGAGTATGATAGAGTTGACTTACACGACCAAAGAAACCATTACGTCCGTGTTCTTCTTCGTATAAACCTTCTGGAATATCAACATGAGCTTGCTTTGTGTATACACCACTTGCTTTAAAGCTTTCCATTTTATTATCCGTTGCCATTACTTAGTACCTCTTTTTGGTCCTATTTTATTAGTTAGCTTTCCAATACCTTCAACTTCAAGAGTGATTTCATCACCTGGTTTTAGCCAGCGATCGATCTCTAGACCACAACCAGTACCAACTGTTCCTGAACCGAAAAGATCCCCTGATAATACCCATTCATCTTGAGAGACGTGAGCTATCATTTGTGCCCAAGTATAGTGAGAATCACCAGAAAAACCTTCTGACCATTTTTCACCATTTACAGTTGCAGTCATTTTAAGATTTGGTTCTTTAAAATCAAACTCATCAAATGTTGTAATAACTGGTCCAATTACTGAACAGAAGTCTTTTCCTTTTGCAGGGCCTAGACGTACGGCCATTTCTTTCTTTTGAATATCACGAGCTGAAATATCATTTAGAATTGTGAATCCAAAAATGTGATCTTTTGCATCTTCTTCGCGAATATTGATACCATCTTTAGCAATGACCATTCCTAGCTCTAATTCGTAATCAAGAATGTTAGTGTAATGTGGCCATAAGACTTCTTGGTTGTGTCCAATAAATCCATGAGTCGGTCCTTTATAGTATGCAGGAATTTCATACCATGCTTCAGGAATTGCCTCGTTTCTTTTTTTGAATCCAGCCGCTACATGTTTTTCATGTGCATAGAAGTCGCGATAGTTAGGGATTTTATCTATTGGTGTTTTTAAATTAATTTCATCAGACTTAAATGCAATTGGAGTCCCATCTTTAAGAGTTAGATCTCCAACTTTTTCTAAGAATAAATATAGTCCGTAACATTCACCAAGAAAGTCGATAGGATCATCTTTTGTTTGAAGAATTTGTAAAAGGGAAGGAGGGCAAGTGTGATTTGCTCTTTGCCAAAAGTTAAAATATCCTTCTCTTTCATAGTCACATGCCCAAACGTTATTTGGATCAATAACTAGTCCATTATCTAATAAAATACCTAGTCTTGGTTCTGGACGATGAGTTCCATGATTTACATATTGGCAGATTTTCATGCTAAATCCTTTCTGAATCTTTTATTATATGCAGGAAGAATACGATCGAAAGCTTCATAGAAGTGATACATTTCATCCTTTGTTCCTATACTAATACGTACATATTCAGGCATTTCATTTGCAACTAGCTTTCTAATGATAACGCCTTCGTTTAAAAGTTCCTCAAACATGAAGTCACTAGCTTCACTACTTCCTGTTTTAAATGTAACAAAGTTTGTTACAGATTTAATTGGATTGAAGTCTCTATTAGTTAAGTATTCCATTAGTTCGTCATAACGCTTTCGATTATTTCTAAGCGTACGTTCAAGATGTGGACGATCTTCGAGAGCTCCAACGGCACCAAGTTGTCCGATAAGATTTGGCTCAAATGGAAGTTTTACTTTTGTTAAGTATCCAATAAGTTCCGGGTGTCCAAAGCCATATCCAACTCGAATACCAGATAGGCCATAAGCTTTAGAAAAAGTTCTAAGAGTTAGAACATTATCATAGCGATAGTTCATAGAATCTGGATAATCATCTTGTTCTTGGGCAAATTCAAAATATGCCTCATCTAGAATAACAAGAACGTGAGAAGGAACGTACTTCATAAGGTAGTCGAACTCTTCTTTTGTAATATATGTACCTGTTGGATTATTTGGATTTGCAATATAGATAACTTTTGTCTTCTCAGTAATATTATCTGCAAGAGCTTTTACATCAAAGCGATAATCTTTAGTAAGAGGAACTTTGTTAAGCTTTGCTCCAACACTTCGAGCTAGAATATAGAAACCAATGAACGTGTTGTCACAAGTTAAGACCTCATCTTCAGGCTTAAGAAATGCACGAGCAATATATGCCATGATTCCTTCAGATCCATTTCCTAAGATAATATTCTCAAGTTTAAGATCATACATTTCAGCTAGCTTAGACTTTAGTGCATAAGCATGCATATCTGGATAGCGATGTAGATCCCAAAGACCACGAGTCATTTCACGAATTGCAAAAGGTGATGGCCCTAGTGGGTTTTCATTCGAAGCTAGTTTTGAAACTTTTGTCAGTCCCTTTTCTCTAACAACTTCATCAATTGGTTTACCGGCCTGGTATACTTGTAGCTTTTTTAAGTACTCTGGTACGAGATCTTTATGATGCATCACTCTTCCTGTTTCATATTTTAGTTAAATTAAATTTGAGAAATTCTATCGTTTTTATGGCCGATTGAATAGTTTTGGTCGTTGCATCATGTATATAGGGCCGAGATGAATTAGACTTACTGTATTATGAGTAATTATCACTTTGGACAATTTACAACTGAACACCTCGAGCTTATTCAAGAGGGACTTAACTTATTTAATACTGGTCATTACTGGATGTGTCATGAGGTTGTCGAAGACCTGTGGATGGATGCAATGGGAGACAATGCGCGTTATGTGTATTGGGTTGTTATTCAACTGGCCACTGCACTATATCATCATGAGGATGACAATCTTAATGGAGCAAGTGGGATGGTCAATAAGGCCAAAGGTAAAATTGACTTCATTGAAAAAAATCATGTGGAGTCGGATATAATGGATAGATACTTAGACTGGCAAAATTTAAAAAGTATTGTGAAGGCCATTCCGCAAAAGCCTACTTTAAATGACTTTTCAAAGTTAAAAACTTTTAAATTTCCAGTTCAAAATTAAATGGAGTAGTAATGATTGGAAAGCTTCCATATTTCTTTTTTCGTTCAATGAATATCTTAAAGGCAGATAAGAAAATTATTTTAATTGCACTTTGTCCGGTTCTAATTGGTTTCATCCTTTATTACTCTTTGGGACATTATGCCTTTAGCGAAGTTTCCGCTTGGGGGCATGGATATATAAATGAAAAGTACCCTGAGCAGGGTTGGGTGAGCACTGTATTTTCAGGAGTTCTCATTATTCTTTTAGGAGTAATTATTAACTGGACGTTCTTTATCGTTGTCTCAGTCATTGCTTCACCTTTTAATGATATGCTCAGTTCAAGAGTTGAGATGATTTATAAGCTTCAAAAAGAGAGCACTGATACTTTTACGCAAACGATGAAACGACTACCAAGTATTCTTATGAATGAACTAAAGAAGATTGGTGTTATTGTCGTTTTATCAATTATCAATATTGGTATAGGCTTCTTTTTTCCTCCAATCACATTTGTATTAGGGGGATTAATTCTCGCTATTTCATTTATTGATTATTCATGGTCAAGAAATAACCTAACTTTTGCAGAATGTGTTGGTGATATTAAGTCAGGCTTTCTACCTTATTTACTAGGTGGAGTTGGTTTTATGATTCTTATATCAATACCTTTACTAAACTTATTCTTTCTTCCTTTAGCTGTTGTGTTCTTCACAGTTATCTATTGTGAACTAAGAGTTAAGGAGATAGCTTCAAGTGAAGAAGTTCCTACTAAGGGTTAAGGGAGATGAAGCAGAAATAGCTTCAATCCTGCCTGTTGTAAATGCCATTATTAATGAGCACGAGGACAATCAAGTTGCAATTGTTTACACAGATGCAACTCAGATTGATGACTTCTGGTTACCTGAAAGGTGTTGGGCCTACTCAATTTCAAAGAAAGAAACTGAATCAATGTTTGCAGCACATAAGTTTGCAGCAAATTTACATGAAGTTTTTAATACTGATTACTATATTGATTATGTGAATGATATGTACTCTGCTGTTCTTGGCCTGGCCTTTAGGGCCAATGTAAAGATTGGTTTACAAGGTGGACCAAAGAGCTTTTTTTATCAAGTATCACTACCTGAATATAGCGGTGAATATTTAGATGAAAAGAAAATGAGCGCATTAAAGGCGGTAGAAGGAAACTTTAAGAATGCTAATATCGACCACGCTTTCACACATCAGAGAATTTCAAATATATTTATCTGTTATCCACATAAGTATGATGTTGAATTTGTTGAAAGAATGAATTTTCTTGCTGAATGTTTACCAACTTTAAAGCTTCATGGTTATATTCCAAGTGAATCAGTGGAAGGTTATGATGGGGTTAAGGTAAGTAAAAGAATTAGTTTATTTAGTGAATCACCAAATATACTTCGTCGTCGAATTGATGAATTTGATGCAGTTATAACCAAATCACTAGCAACAGCGCAAATGAGCCGTAACCGAGGACAATTGGCCTTACTCGTTGGAGACGAAGAGCTTACAATACCTGAATGGAAGCACATGCCGGAGACAATTGGTCGCCTATGTTTTAGTGGTTCTACATTACTCTCTTATGGTATCGGTGAGTTAATTCAGCTTAAAACTTTTCCGGATTTAGAAGACTATATAGTTAATTATCAGTCACTTAGACTTGTTCCATAGACGTAAAAATGCCTTATTTGCGAGGCCGCTCGATTGTTGCTAAAATAAATCTATGGTGGCCGCAAAAGATCTTACATTTGCACCTTTTGAAATCGTTTCAGTAGAAGTGGAAGATATAAAGTCGTTGGCCCGAATCTATGTGGATTGTTTTTGGGAAAATTACAAAGGCATTCTGTCTAAAGACTATCTCTATTCATTAAAGTATTCTGATATACAACAAAATTGGGAAAGAAAAATTCCTCGTCGTCCAACAGAAGGGGGAACATTTGTTTTCCATGCTCCTGATGGAGATGTTGTTGGCTTTATTGATTACGGACCTGCTCGTGAGCATGAACATGGTATCCCTGGTGAAATCTATGATTTTTATATTTTAAAGAAATATCAAAAAGCTGGAATGGGGCAAAAGCTATTTGATGCTGTCTTAAAAGATTTTAAAAATCGTGGCTACGATTGTTTTTATTTGTGTACTTTTAAAAATAATCCCTCAAAAGGTTTCTTTATAAAAAATGGTGGCAAGGTTTTAAAGGAGTCTCCATTTGAGTTTAATGGAGAGATTTACCAAGAAGAATATTTTTACTTTGATCTATAAAAAAAGGCCCTCGTCGAGGGCCTTCTTATTATGCTTTGAATTGTTCGATTTGTTCTTTAAGTGAATTTAGCTTCTCTTCAAACTCACTTGCTTTTTGTCTTACCTCAACAACAACTTCTTCTGGTGCATTGGCCATGAATTTTTCGTTATTAAGTTTCTTACCAATTTTTTCAAATTCTTTTTGAGTCTTATCAAAGTCTTTTTCAAGACGTTTGATTTGAGCATCAAGATCAATGACTCCATCAAGTTTTAAAAAGATATCAGTGTGAGTCGTTGCCTTCATAATGCACTTTTTAGGATTATCACTAGACTTAGCTGCTATTGTTACATCTTTTGCACGAGCAAGATCTTGCATTCCTGCCATATTGTCGGCAAAGTACGAAGATGCTTCTTCATCATCAGTTAAAAGTGCAACTTCAACTTCATCTTTAGGTTTGATATTGACTGATTGTCTTAGGAAGCGAATTCCTGAAACAACTTCAATAAACTTATTCATCTTAACTTGTTCACTAGGGTAGTTAAGAGCTGCATCGTATTCAGGATATTCAGCTGAGATTAGTAGATCTTCGCTATCTTCTTTTAAATAACCCCAAAGCTCTTCTGTAATGAAAGGAGTAATTGGGTGTAGAAGAGCAGTAATTTTTCTAAAACAGTATTTAAGAACAGTCGCTCTTTGAACTTTGGCAGTTTCGTCTTCACCGTTAAGTGTATTTTTTGAAAGTTCGATAAACCAAGAACAGAATTTGTCGTATACGAATGAGTACACTTCAGAACAAGCGTCATCGTAGCGGAAAGCATCGAGAGACTCATTAACAATTTTAGTCGTATCGTTAAGCTCTGATAGAATCCATTTTTCTTGATCATCAAGATTTGTAGGAAGATCTTTTTCAGCAAGCTCTATGAATGGTGAGATGAAACGGAAAGCATTCCAAATCTTATTAATGAAGTTTCTGTAACCAGCGATTCTTTCAGGGTCTAGGTTGATAGCACGGTTATAACCTGAACCAGCAGCTAGAGTAAAACGGAATGCGTCTGCACCATATTGCTCTACCATCTCTAGAGGATCAATACCGTTACCAAGAGACTTACTCATCTTACGACCGAGCTTATCTCTAACGATTGCGTGAATATAAACCTTATCGAATGGAACTTGGTTAGAGAATTTAGTTCCCATCATCATCATTCTAGCAACCCAGAAGAAGATAATATCGAAACCTGTAATTAGAACAGAAGTCGGGTAGAACTTATCAAATCCTCTCTGCTCCATTCTTTCCTTATTTGGCCAACCTAGTGTCGACATTGGCCATAGTCCCGATGAGAACCAAGTATCAAGAACGTCAGGGTCTTGAGTGTATTCTTTTGCACTACACTTTGGACATGCATCTGGCTCTAGAGCTTCATCGGCCCATTGGTGATCACAAGTTGTACAAGTAAATACTGGAATTCTGTGTCCCCATAGAAGTTGACGAGATACACACCAGTTCTTTGGTTCACGTAACCACGAGAAGTAAGTATTCTCCCATCCCTTCGGGTAGAAACGAGTTGTATCATCTTCTACTTTTGCAACGGCTTCTGCCGCCATATCTGTAACGTTTACGAACCATTGTTTAGAGATCATTGGCTCAATAACAACACCAGATCTTTCACCGTGACCAACTTGGTGCACGTGTTTTTCTTCTTTTACAAATAGTTCTAGTTCTTTTAATTTTTCAATAACACCCTTACGAGCTTTCTTACAAGGAAGTCCTTGCCACTCAAGACCGTGCTCATTAAGAGTACCGTCTAGGTTTAGGATATTAATGATTTCAAGATTGTGTCTCTTTCCAATTTCAAAGTCATTGAAGTCGTGCCCTGGAGTAACTTTAAGACAACCTGTTCCTTTTTCAATATCAACGTGCTCGTCACCAACAATTGGTACTTCACGGTTGCATAGTGGAACGATTGCTTTCTTACCTATAAGGTGAGCAAATCTTTCATCATTTGGATTAACAGCAACGGCCGTATCTCCAAGTAGTGTTTCAGGTCTTGTTGTTGCAACTTCTAATTTAATATCACTATCTTTAACAGAGTAGAGGATGTGATAGAAGGCACCGTTAACTTCTTTGTGATCAACTTCTGCATCAGAAATAGCTGATTGAAGTTTTGGGTCCCAGTTAACAATATAGTCTGATTGATAAATTAGACCTTCATTATAAAGAGTTACGAAAGCGCGTCGTACGGCCTCGTTCGCTTCTGGATCCATTGTAAACATTGAGTAATCCCAGTCACAACTTGCACCCATAACTCTTTGTTGGTTAGCGATAACGCCACCGTATTGCTCTTTCCACTCCCAGATCTTCTTTAAGAAGTCTTCGCGAGAGTAGTCGTGCTTAGTTTTCTTTTCTTCATTCCAAATTAGCTCCTCAACTTTTGATTGAGTTGCAATACCGGCGTGATCCATACCTGGAAGGAAAAGAGTCTCATAACCTTTCATTCTTTTAAAACGAATTAGGGCATCTTGAGTAGTGATATCAAGAGCGTGACCTGCGTGAAGAATTCCTGTGACGTTTGGAGGTGGCATGATGACGCAAAAAGACTCACCAGTCTTTCCTGCTTTAGGAGCAAAGTATTTCTCATTTTCCCATTTTTGGTACCACTTCTTCTCTACATCATTTGAGCTATATGTCTTAGGTAGCTCATCGAAATTTCTTGTCACAATTTCTTCCTTTTTTCGATTTAACTAATTGAAATTATATATCATAGGATACACGTTATTTCTTTTAAAAATAGATGGGTAAATAGTTGAAATCCCCAAAAAGTACACGTCAACTTTAAGCTTATTCCCAGTTTTCGACAGGCTCAGGAAGCTCTTGCGGGGCCTTGTAATCTGGGTCTTTGTCGGGCGCGTTATTGAAGAGAAGTTGATCAACTTGTCTTCTGGCCTTAATGAGATCAATGTCATTTATTGAAATATAAGAGATATCATTTTCTTTCTTATGTGAAGAGGCAGTTATGCTTAAGTTACGATTTAGTGAGTTTAAGATTTCTAGGTTTGTGTCTAGTAAAGTTGCGTTACGAAGTGAGCTAGGTTTTCTTAAAGTATCTATCCAGTATTGAAGATAACTAATACGATTCATAAACTCTTTTAGTTCAGGAGAGATCTTTACATCACGATTTTTTATATAGTTGTTGTATTCTCTTAAATTTCTATTTGTTAATAACTCACCAATATCTTTTAAAATTTTATTTGAAATATATTTTGAAAATGGAAGTGTTGTTTCTATCGACTTTATATTTTGATCGATTTCGTTATAAAGTTTTTGAGAAATATTGATATGCTCATACTTCTTGCTAAGTCTCGTATTCAATATTGAATTTAAAATGATTAATTCGATAAAATCATTATCAATAGGTGAAGTAAGATTTTTACTAAATTCGACAATATATTCTTGATTGATTTTGCTATTGATATAAAGCTCTACTACTAAGTCTTTAAGTACTGGGCTTAGACTAGGTGAAAACTTAAGTTCTTGCTCAGTAGGAGCAGTGGCAAAAATAGTAAATGTGAACAAAAGGATGATTAGGTATTTCATAGTTTCGACTTTATCTCTTTATCAATACTAAATTTACCTTCCTTATTTCTTAGAAGATAAATTTTGTCTTTGTATGGGACGAGGATCGATTTATTATGTAGAACGATATTTGAAACATAATTCAAGTCTGTTCTTTGTCTTAATTTTTTATCTTCTAAATTGTAAGAAACGATTTCTCTTTGGTTGAAGAGATTCGAATTTTCGCTTTTTAAAGTCAGGATAAAGAATAACTCATTTTGCTGAATATTGAGATTGTATCCTGGTCCACTTTGAAGATTGATAAGGGGAGAGCGTTTCGTAAAATCAACTCGACCTTTTTCAATCTCAACGAGATCAATATATGGATTTTCGCCAAGAGATGATTCTAGAATGAAGACTTTCGAATCAGAGCTTTCTAAGCTTATAATTTTATCTGTTTTATCATATTGATGAAGGAGGTATTTCTTTTTAGAGCGATTATTGTAAATATTTATATTACTCTTAAGTTCTCGGTCCTTATCTGTGTAATAAATAAGACTATCATCAAAAATTTCTACTTCACTTAGGTGTAGAATATCCTTTGTCACTAGGGGGATCGAAAAACGATCAAGATTATTCTTTAGATTTACAATTTCTATAAAGAGACTTCCTTCATCCTCTCTAGTGTACGAAATATAATTACTCTTAGAGTGAAATTTAGGAAAGCTCCCTTTTCCAACAAAGTCGAGCTGATTCTTTTTAATATTATAAAAATAAATTTCGGCTTCTGTAATATAAGAGAAATCTTTAAAGTGGTTTTCTTTAACACTTATAATATAAAGTTCTTCGTTTGCTTTGATAACATCAAACTCGCTATCAGTTTTTTTCTCCAAAACGGTATTTGCGCGATTCTTTGCGGAGTATGCGATAGCATTCTTTCCCTTTAGATAGAATGTAATACCGTTCAAGTCATCATACTTTAAGTTATGAACATTTTGTCTTGTTGTTAGCTCTAGTAGAGCTGTTTTAGAAAGAACACTCGTTGCTAATAAAGAAGAAATTATAAGCTTATTTATTTTAGTAAAGGCCATATAACTCCCAATTCTTTAAAGGACTTAAAGTAGAGTAGCGTGATAGTGCGGTAAAAGCATTTGCCCATAAAACAGATCGTGGTGAGCTAATGTCATCGAGTGCACTTCTAAAGCTTAGGTAGGTATTGTTATTAATTTCTTTATAACCATCAATAATAAATGGCATAGGTGTACAAATACCAATTTTTCTAAGTTGGTAATGAGAAGGATAGATATCTTCAGCACACCCTTGGCCGTGGATAATTCCATTCTTCTTATTATCTAAAAAGAATTTTAATGACGTTAGTGAATTAATCTCTTGTTCTTTAATATTTAGAACAGAGAGAATTCGTGAATGAATGTCAGCATCAGAAGAGTTGTACTTCGTTTTAAAGTAATCGAATGAGAGTGATCCTTCACTCCATATCTCTAGTGCTTTACGGTTATCAATCATTACATTGTACTTACAACTCTGAGAACGGCATGCTAATTCTTGAGGAACAACCCAGCAACCAGCTTTATATTTTAAGCGAAGAGGATTAAATTGTTTTTTCGACACTTGCTCGCACTTTATTCTACTAGAGACAATTTTCGTTTGAAAAAGAGCATTGGCAACAACCATGTTTAAAGCATTGTAATTCTCTTTTGAATTACCTGGAATGAAAGGTAAGCATTTCTTCCCATCGTTAGAATTGTAACAAATACTAAGTGGCCACTTTTCTTCTTCTCCTGACTCTAGATAAAGTCCATAGATCTTTTCATAAGATGGGAAAACACAGTCTTTACTCTTTAGGTCGTTGGTCGCGAAATGTTTGATAACTCGCGCACCATTGATGATGGCGTAGTTTCCAATATTCCTTGGGCAATCATTGTAATTATTTTTTAGACGCGAAATTTTTAAAGTTTCAGAAATTTCGTTACAACTAGGCATAGGATAGAGAACTGTGCCTGTCGCTGGACCTTGAGTCATGCATCGGCTAGGTTCATTTCTTAAGAGCGAGATACACTTCAAATAATCTAGTTCTTCCATTTTATCTTCAGGTGTTGTTTTACCCAAAATATTTCGACATCGAACTTCAATATGATCTGGCGATTTTTGTTTATTAATAATTAAAGACCAAAAGTCTTGCTTGGAATAATTTTTACAAAATAGTTCTTCACGACTTAGATTACTGCAAAAGTTTTTGAAGTATAAAATATCACGATCATTAATTTCATCAGTATATGTCTTAGATTGACGCCTTAGAGAATTGATATAACTTCTCTCAGAAATACTCAGTGAATTATCTCTCAATCTTTCACCAAGTTTACCTGCTAGCTCTATGGTGTAAGGAGCACTACAGATATGATCAATATTAATATTACTCTTCAGGTCTTTGTATTGATCGAGGCATTGCGTTTGATTACGAGGAAATTTTGGAGTCAACTTTGTGAATGTATCTTTTAAGAGACCTTTTTCAAAGAGGCGAGACTGCTTGAAGGATAGGCGACAATTACTCTTGTAGTAATGAGCAAGAAAGGTATCAATAGGAACTAGGGCCGTTGATGTCGAACTATCTGATGTTACACTCGCTTCAACATTAAGAAGTGGTTGGTTGTTAATTCTAATAAGACGATTTTTTAGGAGTGTATATATTGAACACTTATTAACATGAAATAATTCTTTATAGTCTTGTTCACTATAGAGAAGGATTGCATTTAACTGTCTCTTAGATAACTCGATTTTTTCTTCATCTTTGAAATTTTGTCTAAACGAAACTTTATCGCTTGGCGGATTTAGAATCTTCTCGTTAATTTCACTCTGAAAAGTTTTTAACTTTTCTTCAAATGTTTCTAATAAACTAGTTTGATTTTCTTGAGTGTTTTGGGCGAGTATTTGATTTTGAAAAAAGCTAGGCCCAGCTAGAACTGAGCCTAGTATAATTGATTTAATCGATAGTTTTTGCAAGGATTGAAGCAACGTCTTCAATCTCAAGGTTTTCAGTACCTGTTTTTTCGCTAATTCCACCCTTAAAGTTTATCATACAGAAAGAGCAGGCCGTAGCTAATTTATCAACTTTCTTTTCACCTACATGCTCAAGGCGTCCAGCAGCTAAATCAGTACCAGCTTCAACTTCGTACCACATATTACCACCACCCATTCCGCAGCATAGGGCAGTATCTTCTTTCTTATCCATTTCTTTGATCTCAACACCTGCTGCCTTTAGGATTTCTCTTGGAGCATTGTATTCACCGTGGTGGCGACCAAGGTAACATGGATCATGGAAAGTAAGATTTTCTTCAACTTTCTTTTCTGGTTTTAGTTTCCCAGAACGTAGTAGGTCAGCAAGAAGTTCAGTGTGGTGAACTGTAGTAAAGTCACCATCATCAAATTTAGCGTATTCCTTACCAATCGTATGTAGACAGTGTGGACAGTGAGTTACAACTTTATCAAAGTCGTATTGTCTCATATTTGCAATATTTTCAATCGCAATTTCAAAGAATGAGTACTCATCACCAAAGCGTCTGATTGGGTCACCATTACATTTTTCAGTTTTCCCCATAACAGCAAATGAAACACCTGCTTTCTTTAGAAGCTTAACTGTATCTTGAACAACCTTTTGGTTAGAAGCATCGTATGAACCAGCACAACCAACATAGTAAAGGTAATCAACTTTTTTACCAGCTTCGATTACTGGAACATCAAGACCGTCTGCCCATTTGAAACGATCATCTTGAGAGATTCCCCAAGGGTTTCCGTTGATTTGTACTTTTTGAACTGCCGTTGCAGCGTCAGCTGGAATCTCTCCAAGTGTAAGAGTTTTGTATCTCTTTGCACCCATGATGATATCCACGTGCTCAATATTTGCTGGACACTCTTCCATACAAGCACCACAAGTAGTACATGAGTCTAGTTCAATTGATGAGTATATTGAGTTTTCCCAGAAGTCAGCGTCAGTTTCACCTTTTGCTGCCGTTTCAAAAGCAAGATCACGTGCTTTTGTAATAATCTTTTTAGGATCCAGAGGTCTTTCTGCAAGGTTAGCAGGACATACTTGCGTACAACGTCCACACTCAACACAAGCTAGAAGGTCTAGTTTATTTTTAAGACTAAGTTCTGAAATTTTCCCAAGTCCGAAAGTCTCAGCAGTTTCATCTTCAAAGTTCATTGGCTCAAGTACGGCACCACGTCTTGGCGGAGTAACTAGGGCAGCAAATGGAAGTACAAAGATGTGAGAGAATTTAGTTGTTCCACATGCAGCTACAAATAGCATTGTATTTGCCATGTGAACCATCCACATTGCACGATATGAATATGCCCAAACCTGTTCTGAAAGAGGAATCTTAGTAAAGATTGAAGCTAGCGCCCAACCAACTGGTGACCACGTTGCTTCTCCAACAGGCATACCTGTACCCATGATTCTTACACCTTCAATTAGGTATCCAAGAACAACAAGGCAGATAAGCATAGCGTACATAAATAATTCTTGCTTTGGTCTCGTTGCTTGAAGGTAAGAAGGTCTATCAATATATCTTCTTTTGTAAGCAAGGCCAATACCTACAAGAACCATTAATCCGGCCATGTCGGCCAGGAAAGAGATTACGATATAAACAGGTCCTTTGTAGATTTTAAAAGGAGTGTCAGCGTGAATTGCAACAAGGTCTGTAGCAATCCATAGAATAACAAATCCCCAAAAGATTAGACCGTGGAAAAGAGCTACGTTTCTAAAACGTGGTACTTTACCAGTAAGAAGCATTGTTTTGAAGAATGATCCCCAGTTTAACTTCTCTGGTAAAAGGTCCTTTAGGCCCTTGATAGCATCAATACCTTTTTTTCCAGTGATAAATTGAATTTTTTGATACAGACCTTTGAACATAACAAAGACTGCTGCAAAAAATAGAATGTACATGACAACCTTAAACGAGAATGGAATATTCCAAAAAATTTCTCGCGTGGCGGCATCAAGAGTTTGATTCATTTCTTCCCTCGCTTACTTTTTAAACGTGAATATTAATTTTAATAATTTCAATCCTATATATATGATAATATATCATAAGAATCCCTATTTAATGAGTCGGAAATTATGATGTACGATAAAAAAAACTTAATATTTTTATTACTTCTCGGAATATTTTTTTCATGTTCAAGAGTTAATACTATTAACTTAAAAAAACATTCGTTTAATAACTATCCTCAAAACCTAATTTTTATTCAGATACCTGGCCTAAGTGAAGAGCATATGGGCTATTTGCACTTTAAGAACTTAAATTATACAGCAAAGACTGAGCTCGAAAATTATGCGTGTTTCGGTAAAATGTGGTCGTATAATATGATGACGATTACTCCAAGTGTTGAGGATCAATTACTAGCGCAGATTAACGGTTACGGTTTGGCTAACCAAACATGTGAAAAATATCAAAGAAAGTCTCTTTGGGATGTATTTGTAAACTCGGGCTATAGTAACTCTGTTATCTATCGCGGTGAATCTCCTAACTTAGCTGCTATTAATAAGTGTAATGCTAATTTTTACCAAAATACTCGATTATTTATCTCAGGTGGAAAGGCCGTAAAAGAAAGCAAGGCATTTCACTTTCAAAAGTCGAGTGATTATAAAGTTGGTGAAATTTATAGTGATCAATCATGTCGTGGACAAAAGTGTTTTTCGAATACGATGAATCTATTTGAGCATGTCTTTGATTCAATGAATGATTCTAATCGTAGGTTTGTTAATATCGTAGACTACGACCTTTATAAAATTTTGAAAAAGCAGGATGCAAAAGAATTTGCAAAGTATATGTCTTACCTTAATAATTTCCTGACCCAAGTAAGAAAGAAAGTAAGCTCGACAAACGATTACTTAATCGTTGTAAGTTCTGTTTCACCTAAGGCCATCGATTGGCGTAAAGTTAATAGTAAGTGGAAATCAATTTCAATAGCTTCTAATAAAGATTCTCAACTGATGGCCCCAGTTTGGGCAGATGGTGCACTTGCGGAAAATTTTTGTGGAATTTACTTAGAGTCTGATTTGAACAGCCGCTTCTTCTGGAGATCAGAAGAAACGACTCTGCCATTTTAGTGAAGGCTAAGAATACTTGAAACTTCTTCTTTTGTGATTAGATAGGCTGTTTTGCAGTAATCACATTTTGTTTCAATTGAAGCATCGTTGTGGAATACATCTGCAAATCCACTAGAGCGAACGACGCCTGCTACACCTGTAACCATGCGGTCGCGAGAGCAGTTACATTTGAATTTAATTTCTGTCGACTTTAAGAAATCAAAATCAAGTCCTTCAAATGCTTTTTGAATTTCGCTTTCTTCATTTAGAGCTTGTTTGAAAATATTATGAAAGCTTGTTTCATTTTGTTTGATATAGTCTTTCAGGCTCAATGACTCGACAATCTCTTCTTTATCTACATTGACTTCAGGAAGCTTCGTTACAAGCATTACCTGGTCACTATCATCGCTAATGATAATTTTTGATTTCATTTGATATGATTTATCAAAAAAGTCATTCATAATTTCTTTAATTGAGCGGTTCTCAACATTGATAATACTCGAATAAGGAGTCTTGCTATATGGAAATTGCTTTACCGTTCTAAGCTTTCCTGTAATTTTTTCTGGTATTGTTGGGAGCTCTACTGGGAAGATTAGTGTTCTAAAAAAACCAGACTGATTCATTTCTAACTTGTAGCGAAAGTAAGGAGAGTCTGAATCAATAAAGATTCCCATATTTTCTTGAGGCTTTAGAAAATTAATTAGAGGTAGTATTGAAAGTGTGCAATCTCTAAAAAATCCAAAACCTTGATTATTGACACTGTGAATAAGTGCAAGATCATGAATAACTTTTTGACCCTCTAAAAAAGAAATTGCGAAGGTTTTCTCTTTATTAATGAAGTTGAATAGACGGCTTTCTTTAATCACAGTAAAATTCTCCTTGTAGGCGCTTTATATATCGTTTTTTGCATAAAGTGTCATTTAAAAAGGGTAATGTTGCGTGTTAAATCTTTATTTATATAAAAATCATTTTGATGAGTTATTTGAAGAAAATGAAAATATAAAAAGCTGGCAGATAGTCTGTCCGTCTCCTCAGCGTTCAGATTTATATCGTGATTATATTATTCGCAAAGGCCATGCTAGAAATACTGAGACAATTACAGTTGCAAAGTTCCTATCTGATCACCTGAATTTAGATGATGAGCAAAAAAAGCTATCTAAGTCTGAACTTATGGTAGACCTTTGGACTTTTTGGAAGTCTTCGGTAAATGATGATTATGAAAAGTTTCATTTTTGTTTTGAGCTCTTTACTGAAGTACGTTCATTTGATCTAAGTGGTTCATTAATTGAAGAATTAAGTCAGCTGGCCACTCTTGAAAAAGACTGTATCGCTGGCCTGATGAGATTTCACACTTATTTAGAAACATATAATATTGTTGATGAACAAAAGTCTTACCAATTAGTTAGTGAAAGTTTTAGACCACAAGAAGACGTTGGTTATATTTTTATTGGCTTTGATCACTTAAATGCAAATCAAATTGATATGCTTAAAGGGATGGGAGAGAAGGCCAGTGTTTATATTCCTTTTGAAAAATCTATTTTCAACCAATGTGATAATAAAATCTTTTGGCCTAACTGGGTAGAGTTAGAGCAGATAAAAGAAGCACATGAGATCGAAAGCATATCTTGTGATTATATTTCTATTCCTTCTGGAAGAAGTGCTGAGTATTTAAGTGATCTAATTTCTGGTGAAAAACAAATTCTAAGTTTTTCGAATGGACTTGACCTGACTCAAGTAAACTCGATTCTACTCGCACAAAAAAGGTTTAAGACAGACTTTGCACTATTCTTTACAAGTGTTGATCAGTTAATTTCTAAAGTACAAGAACAGTTAAACTTGAATAAAGGTCATTTAAGTGCAGATGAATTAGTTTTGTTCTTAGATAAGCTTGCTCTTACTAATATGAACGAGAAGAGCTTTATGCTTTTAAAAACTATTTTAGCATTTAAGAAAGAAGTCTTAAGCTTTAGTGAGAAAGCTACGGTAAATGAAAATATTTATAATTCTGATTTAAAGCTATTGAAGGAAGTCCTAGGTCTTAACCTCCCAAGAACATCAGTTGTTAACATTTCGATGAAAGATACTGGTGTGATTGGAACAAGAGATAACTTATTCACTAGTGAACGTGCAGATAATCAATATCTATATATTTCGAAGGACGATTTGGGAGCACTAAGCTCTTCTCAAAGGTTCTCAAATGATGTTCTCGTTATTTTTAGTGCATTTGGTCCATTACAAAGTAAAAACTTAGATATTATTATTTTAAGAAACCAACTTCGACGCTTTATTCAGGGAGGCGGAAACCTAATTTTAGAAGAAGGGCTAACGCATGGGAGCTCAATTGCTGAAAATCTTTTTGAAGGTGTTGAATTAAATCCAACCCATGCCCAAGCAAGTGAACGTAAAAGCTTCGGAACTATTTATAGTCAAAAAGCAGCTATACCTGAAAAATTATCACCATCATTTATTCAAACATATATTGATTGTCCGAAGAAGTGGCATTTAAAATACGCTCAAGGTGTCGACCTCGATGTTTCTTCTTCTGCCTTTATTGATCGACGTTATATTGGGACAATTAATCACAGTGTGATTGAATCTTACCTTGAGCTTCATAATCAGTATGATCGCGGAATTCTAAAAGAGCTTATTGCAAATACCTTTAAGCGATTTATCGATGAGAAGTCTCTACTACCCGAAAAGATCGATATTGAAAGCCTGAAACTTTCAGTAGAATCCTACTGTAGTGGCATTATTTATAAACTTCTTGAAATTAAGAATGAATCAAATGTTGAATTCTTTTTCGAAAGAGATATTTCAAAAGTTAATGAAAAATATAAAGGATCTATCGACTTAATTATCAAAGATGGTGATGATTATTATATTTACGATTTTAAAACATCTGGCGGGGCCGTTCCTACTAAAACTGATATAAATGATTTTCGAAAAATTCAACTTCTTGCTTATTATGAAGCATGGGGTGTCGAGCATAATCTAAAAGGTGGTGGCTACCTTTGCCTTGAAAACTTGAAAGATTCAATCTTTGTTGGTGAAGAAAAGTTTTTTAATGAATTTCACTCTAGAACAAATAAAATAGAAAGTTATAAAAAAGAAGAGTTTAATGAGTTTATGAATGAAACGATGGTTTCAATGAGAAGTGCACAGTCGTGGCCGGCAGCACCACTAAACTCAGGAATATGTACCTTCTGTGTTGCAAATCCAATTTGTGCAAAGGGTGGGGATAAGTAATGGCCATTCAACTTAATTCAGAACAAGAAAAAGCAGTAATGCATAATGGTGGAGTCCTACTAAATGCTGGAGCTGGTTCAGGTAAGACTAGAGTTATCATTGAGCACTTAGCTTACTTAATCGAAAAAAAGTACGATGCTCTTTTTGAGTCTGCACATCCTGATATTCTAGGGCAATTAAAGTCATATCTTTCTAAAATTGTAGTAATGACATTTACGAAGGAAGCTGCTGGAGAGTTACAATCTCGTATGTTTGATCGCTTTTCAAAAGTCGAAGATGTTACAAAGAAGAAAATTATTGATGAGGCCCTTGAATCACTTGGTATTTCTACGATTCACAGTTTTTGCCTTAAGTTGATTAAACGAGGTTATATTTTTGGTGCTCCAGCGAACCTCGATATTGTTGATCGTTTCAAAATTAATGTGAAAATTGAAGAGTTAACAAAGCAATGGTTCTCTCGAAATCTGAATAATCAGAAAATAGAAATATTTTTAAAGAATATTGACGCTCTAATTAGCTCGATGCAATTTGTGTTTGCAAGTCCTGAGCTTAGGTTTGAGTGGTCAAGTATTGATGTTAATGACGTCTCTTTTGATGAAGGCGAATACTTCGATAATATATTGAGCTTACTTGGCTGTAATGAAGTCTTTAATAATCATTACTCTAGTAATACTTACTCCGATGAACATAGTAAAAAAGCATGGTGGAAGCACTTAAGCGCATCAGAGTCTTTTTTCTTATCAAAGAATTATAGTTGGAATAATATAAAACGTTTTTGTGAGATTTATAAATCAAATAAACCGCGAAAGGCCAAAGGAATCCCTTTGGAAGTGGGAGAGCTAATTGATCAATGTAACTCTCTACTAAAGTTTTATGATAAAGAATCTGAAAACTATGATGCCTTTTTTGAGAATGAAGGGATATATCTAGAATGGTTAACTTTATACAAAGAACTGTTTAATTATATAGAAGAGTATTACTACAATTATCCAGGAATCGACTTCTCTGATATTGAATACCTAACTCTAAAGTCGTTAGAAGAAAGTGAAGAATCACGTAGGCTTTGTCAGGAGAATTTCGATTATATTATTGTCGATGAATATCAAGATACTTCTCCTGGGCAGTATCAAATTATTAAGCATGTTATCGGTGAGAATTTCAATCGATTAATGTGCGTAGGTGATCGCAAGCAAGCTATCTATGGATTTAGAGGTGGTGAAATTGCGGTATTTAATCAAACTGAAAAGGTAATTCCTCAAAACCTTTACATGTCCAATAATTATCGCTCAGAGGAAGCTGTTGTAAATTTTAACAACCAATTCTTTGAAACAATATTTGGATTAGGCGAAAAATATCAAGGGCACGATCAGTATAGTGTAAAAGTTGATTACCAAAACTTTCCAGATGTTAAAGAATCCGGTCTTGGTATCGTTAAAGGTCATAAAGTTAATCTCGAAATCGAGTTAGAGAAAAAATCTTCAACAACTTATGACAATATCGAAGCAGGTGCTATTTGTGATCTAATTAAAAAGAAGCAAGATACAAATCCCGATGAAGAGATTTGTATTCTTTATCGAACACTTGCACCTTCAAAACAATTAATTTCAAACTTGATGGCAAGTTCTATTCCATTTGTTGCCCAAGTAAAGATTCCTTACGGGGAAGATCCTCTCGTTATTATATTTAAGGCCTTTGTTAACTTCTTAATTGAGGGAGTTAAGGAAGGAGCCGACGAAAAGAGACTTCATGCAATTGCTCGATACTACAACTTTATAATTGAAGGAGTATGTAGCCATTACTATGACTCATATCAAAGTGTTGATGTAACAAGTCTTATGAAAATGAAAGATACTTATATTAATAGTAATATTGAGTATGCCTTCTGGTCGTTTGTATTTGATTTAGGCTTATCAAGTTCTGCCTATAAGAATAATTCTGAAAAAATAAATGGAATTATTGGTGGTGCTAAAGGTGATATTGATCAAATTTATAAAATCCTAAAATCTTTAGAGAAGGACTCGTATAGTGCTAGCTTCTCTTATCTTTCACAACCAAAAGTTAGAATTATGACGACTCACGCTTCAAAGGGGCTTGAATTTGATACGATAATTCTTGGTGGTATTCATACTAACGGCCGTACAGTTGTGGATAAGTCTAAGTTTGGTGCGCTTCCAGGAGCTTTATCTTGGAGTGCAGATATAAATAGTAAAAAATTAAACTCATCTCCAAATCTAATTCTAGAGAAGCTAATAAAAAAACAAAAAGAATTCTCTGAGTCAAAGAGACTTTTCTATGTGGCCTGTACAAGGGCCGTGGAAAACATCGAATACTTTGATATAAGTATCAATGGCGAAGATGTAAAACATTCTGACAATAGCTGGATTGTGCCGCTTCGAAATTATCAAATGAAGTCAGTAGAGATTGAAAGTTTTGATCTTAAATACGAATTGGAAGAAGCAATACGTCCACCTATATATTTTCTCGATCCATTAGGAGTTAAGAATATTGATAACTCTGTAGACATTGGTCTCATCTCTGAACTTTCAGTTACAAAACTATCTGAGTTGGCTTTATGTTCAAGAAAATTCTATTTAAACCAAGTCTTAAAACTTGAGGATGATTTAAAAGAATTCTCAAAAGAAAAAGAAATCGCACTGCCTCACGTTCAAGGTGTTTCTGATGTTGATCGTGGTAACCGTCTTCACTTCTTAGTTGAAAATCTTATTAAAGGTAGAGATTTAAAATTTAATAATACAGAAGAGGTCGAAATTGTCGGATGGGTAGGGGATACAATTAAAAAGTCTTCACATGACAAAATTTTAAGTGAGCATCAAATAAAATTTTCTTTTTTTGGTCAAATGATTACAGGGATTATAGATGGATTGCTTTATCAAAATGGTCAGGTAGTAGAAATTTGGGACTTCAAGTCAGGACTCATTGATGATGATAAGCTGCGCTCATATTTCTTTCAATTAAAAACCTATGCTTATGGTCTACTATTAGTTGGCGAACAAGTTACTGAAAAAATTAAGTTAAAGGTACTAGCTCTTGATCAAAAACGTGTCATTGAAGAAGAAATTTCAATGGCCGAGCTTGAAGCAAACCTATTTGAAACGTGGAGAACTCTTACTGATTTAGTCGGGAAAAGAATAACTCACTGTTCATCATGTACGTATGGAAATTTATGCCACCAATAAGCGACTTAAATTGTAGTTAACATCTTATGTTAAAATAATCTCTGTAAATCCAACTATTTGAAAGGCAGGACGCTAAAATGATTAGGATGATCTTTGTATTATTTTTAACTTTTATGACGATTAAGACTTTCGCCGCAGAAAGTGATCTCTACAATTTTTCATGGCTTGATAAAGATAAAGAAATTTATGTACTTCAAAACCGTAAGTTTAAAAAACAACAACGCTTCTATGTAAGTGGTGGCTTTGGTAAAACACTATCTGGTGCGTTTGTTGATTCAACTTCTATGCAGTTAAGAGGTGGTTACTTTTTTACTGAAGAACTTGGTGCTGAATTTATCTATGCTTCTAATTCAGGTGAAGAGAATGATACAGCCGCTTCTGTTAGAAACAGTAATGGTGGTGGAAGTGGTTCAATTCCATTTAGAAGAATTGTAAACGACTATATTGGTGTAATGGCAACATGGGCGCCTTTTTATTCGAAAATTAATACATTCAATTCAATTCTCTATGTTGACTGGATCTTTGGTCTAGGTTTAGCAAAACTTAATGAAACAAATAATGGCCCTGAAGTTAGAGCAGGTTCTCCAAACCCTGGTTTAATAATAGATGAGTCACACACTGGTCTTATGTGGGATGTTTCAACTAAATTTTATATTAATCAATCTTGGAGTATTAGAGCAGATATTAACGGAATTCTTTATCAAGCTGCACCAGCAAGAGAGTCTGGTTCTGAGAGTGATCAATTATATTCAAATATTGATCTAACTTTCTCTGTTCAGTTTGACTTATAAAGGAAGCTATTGTGTTTAAGAAAGCGCTTATAACATTTCTAATATTGAGTCAGGCATACGCACTTGAGTCAATTTGGACTGATTTAACAAAATCAAAAAATCGCATATCTCGCTATCCGAATATTATTAAAGAGCTTATAGATAAAGAGATGTACCATACGGCCGTTCCTTATGTGAAAGAGTATTTAGTTACGTATAAGGGAAGGACGAATAAGAATTTTGAATATCTATTTGAACAAGTTGTTTCAAAGGTAGGAGATAGACAATTTATTCTGTTGCCTGAGAATTATCTTCAAAATATTGATTCTCCAACTCTTAAATATTTACTCGCTAAAAAGCAGTTAAAGAGAAGAAAGTATAAAGAAGCTCTTCAAACCTTAAATGGAACTATTCCGGCATCACATCCTGTAAAGCCATTTGCACTTCACTTAGAAGGTGTTGCATTTACTATGCTTAGAAGTTTTAAGGCTGCAGTTGGATCATTTGAGAACTGTGTTGATCAGTCGACTAGTAGTAGTGACGAAGTACGTGCAAGACAATTACAAATTAATCAGGACTACTGTCTTGCTGGTATTGCAAGAGTGAAGTATGAACAAAAGAAATTAGATGAGTCTGAACTTGCTTTTATTGATGTAGATAAAAGATCTTATATTTGGCCTGAGCTACTAATCGAAGAGGCTTGGAATAGTTATTACAAAGGTGACTATAATAGAACACTTGGGAAACTTGTGACATATAAGGCACCGGTTCTAAATTATATAGTTAATCCAGAAGTTAATGTTCTAAAAGCACTTAGTTATTTTAAGCTATGCTTATATGATGATATGTCTAATATCATTGATGATCACTATAAAGAATTCGATAAATCAAAACAAGTAATCGATCAAATGCTTGCTAAGAAGCATTCTTTAGAATGGTATTTTAAATTCATTAATAGCTATGTTGATGGAAAAAAATACTATGATCCACTAACAAATAAGCTACTTGAGAATGTAAGAAAAGACCCAGCTTTTTTACAACTGTATCAAAGTTATAAAGATGGCCTTCGTGAAATTAAGACAATAAAAACAGTTAGAAATAGAAGATTAAGAAAGATTTTAGCTATTAATTTAAAAGACTCTTTATTTCTTCAACAAAAACTAATTGGATCTTATGTTAAGAAGGTTTTTAAGCTTAATTCTGCACAATTAGAAAAGTCATTTATTGGTTTAAGTTATTTAAGACTTGAAGCACTGAATGCAAGAAAAGCACGTTTATATAGTGGTATTACAGATACCGGAGCAAGAGGTGATATTAAGTACCTGAAAAGAAACTCGAAGCAATACTTTTGGTCGTTCAATGGTGAGTTTTGGGCCGATGAGTTAGGTGACTATGTATTCGCTCTTCGATCGGAGTGTCAAAAATGATTAAGGTTTTATTATTTGCAACTCTTATAAGTTTTAACTCTTTTGGTATTAAGCTTAATACTAAAAGAGATCGTATTGTTTCAGTAATCGATATGGAGCTTAAAGAGCTTGTGCGTATGAAACGATACACAAAGAACGATACAATGCTTGATTTGCGTATGGCCGAGCTTAATTTAGAGAAAGGGCGAATTATTCGTGAACAAGAAAATGAAAATTTCTTTAACTTAGATATAAAAGACAAGAAGCGTATTGATCGAAAGAAGTTTTTTGCTGAATCTAGCGCATACTATGATAGAGCTCAAAAAATTGGATTGTCGATACTTAATAAGAAACCAAACGCTAAGGCACGCTCTCATATCTATTATATCCTTGCTTATAATGAATTAGAAAATGTTCAAATGGATAGAGCAAAGTCTCTTTTCGTGAAGTCTGTAAAATCAGCGCCAAAAAATGATTTAATCGGAGTTAAGTCTCGTCTTGCACTAGGTGATATCTATTATCGAGAAGGTGACTTCAGTAAATCTAAGAGGTATTACGATACTGTAATTTATAAGATTAAAGATGATAAGTGGTACACTAAGTATCTTTACAATCTTGCTTGGTCTAACTTTAGAGTTGGAAATAAGAATACTGCAATTAAGCAAATGAAGGAAGTTCATAGTCTGTCGAAAAGTCCTAAATATATCGACAAAAAGGATATGGCCGGACGTGATGTTGGTTACTTCTATGCTGATAAAGGCGATACTAAGAAGGCCCTACAATTCTACCAAAATGAAAAGGGAACACCTGAAAAGAATTTTTTCGATATGGGAATGTTTCTTCTTGATAAACAGAAATATTCTCAAGCTGCGGGAATGTTCAGATCTGCATTTAATGGAAAGAGTGAAGAGTACAAAGCTAAGGCACTTGTTCAACTATTACAAATCTATGATAAGTACAACAATAATAAGAATTTTCTTGTTTATGCGCGAACAATTACTAAAACAAAGCTTAATCCAGAGCAAAAGAAAGAGGCGCTGTTTTATGTAACAAAACGTGCTGCACATCTTCAAAAAGAATTAGGATTGTCTCATAATAAGAAGCGTCCAAAAATTATGAAGTTTAAAGGACGTATTGCTGCTGAATTATACTTTATTTCACAAGAAGTTGATCCTAGCTTAGGAGAGAGAGCTCTGTTCTATGCTGGTGAGTCTTACTATGCAGCTTCTGAATATGATCAAGCACTCTTTATGTACGATAAGGTTATCTCTTCTGATAAAACTGATAATGTATACTTTAAGAGATCATTAGCAGGTATGATTGTCGTACTAAATGACAAAAGAACTTCAGCTGGAATTAGAAAAAAATATTTTGAGAAAGTATTCTCAACGTATATTAAGCATGAAGATTCAAAGCCTAAGAAGAATAAAGCTGTTGAGAAGCTATTCTCTTACTATGTCGATGAAGAGAAAGATGCTAAAAAAGCACAGAATTTGTTTTTTGTTTATGCTAAAGAGAATCCAAGAGCAATTTCAAAAAATGAGGCAATGATTGGACGTATTGTCGACCTTCATAAATCACAAAAGAATAAGTCTGAGTTAATGAGTTTTGTTGGCGAACTTAAGTCTACTGGAATACCGCTGAGAAGAGGGTTTATCACTCATTTGAATAAAATTATTCTTGTCGCTCAATTTTCGGATATTCAAAAGGCAAATCAAAAAGGTGATAAGGTTACGGCCTTGAAGGGCTACCTGTTCATCTATAAAGATAAAGAAAGTACGCCTGAAGCTAAAAGGAATGCAGCATACAATATTGCTGTTCTTTTCTATGAGTCAGGTAATATTGATTTAATGACTAAGTGGCTTGATCGTGCAATTGAAGAAATGCTAATTTCTGAAATTACGAAATTTTATGAATCGTTCAATAGTATTATTAGTGAGTTGTTCCTAAGACAAAGAGTCGATCATGGAATGGCCCTTACTCAAAAGCTACTGTCAAAAACTTGTTCTTTAAATGATAAGAGTAAAGAAGGTTTATTAAAGAACTATATAGTAATGGGGCTTGCAACCAATAAAGATAGTGCTGCAGTGAGCTTTGTGGATTCACAATCTAAGTGTCGTTTTAAAAATACAACACTATTATCTTCTTACGAACAAATATTTGATTACTATATCGACACTAAACTGCTGGATAAGGCGGATGCCATTTATCGTCAACGTCTAAGTGCCTACACGACAAACCTATACAAAAAGTCTGAGTACGTAGGGAAGCTGTCAAAGTTATCAAGAACCCAAAAGAACACTTCACGTTATGCAGGTGAGTTATCTTATATTTATAATAAAGTTAAGAAGAAGAAAGATCTAGCAATCGAAACTATTGATGAAGTTGCTCTTATGGAAGTTGATAAGCTTGAGAATGACGTGAATAACTTCAATTCAATTGGACTAAGCTTTCCTGAAAATACATTTAATAATACGATGAAGCTCAAGTTTAATCGTCTAGATCGTATTCAGGGAAAAGTTGCTCGTATCGTAGCGATGGGCTCAGGAGAGGCAATGGTTAAGAGTTATTCACTTTTAATTAATTCGTTTGATCGCTTCTCTACAGATGTCGGTTCATTCTCTCCTGAGGGCAAGTCTCCAGAATATATAAAGTCGTTTAAGGCGAGTATGGCCAATGTTTCGGCCAATCTTGCAACTAAATCAAGACAGCTTAAAAGAGAGCTAGATAATTTAATCAATAAGAATGACGTCTTAACAGTTAACTTTGGAACACTATCTAGACAAGGCTTAGGGCTACCTTCGATGTCTGGAGCCGTTCTAATGGATAAGAGGGGGAATCGTTAATGAAGTACTTAGCTATTCTTTCAATGCTATTTATGGTGTCTTGTGCATCTTCTAAAAAAGGTTCAACTCAACAGTTAGAAGATGGTGAGCAAATTGAAAATCTTACGAATGCAGACTTTAAACCAAAGAGTCAGATTCGTTATAATGCAGAAGCTGATTATCATCTCATTAATGATCTGGTTGATGACGTTCTAGAAGATGAGTCACTTGATAAGGTTGATTTAAATAAACTTGAAGAAATCGATTCAAAGAAGACTGGGCTTGTTGGCCTTTGCTACATGGGGAATACGAAGGAAGGTCTATCTCAGCTGGATGCAATGTACGAAAAGTATAAGGCCAATCCTTCATATTGGAATCAGCAGGGGATTTGCTCATACAAGTCTGGAAATAAGAGACTTGCAAAAGTTTACTTTAACAAGGCCGTAGCACTTGATGATAAATATATACCAGCGATCAATAATATCGGCGTTGTCTATATTGATGAAGATAAAGATGCAAAGGCAATTGCGGCATTTAAGCAAGTACTTATTCTGAAGAAGAATAATAAAACAGCAATGTTTAATCTTGCAAGTATCTATATCAGATATGGCCTATACTCAAAATCAACTTCACTGTTGAAGCGACTTTATTCTGTTAATAAGAATGATCGTGATGTTATTAACTCATTAGTTTATTCATATCTTTTTGATGCTAAGCCAAAGTATGCTTATACAATTCTTAAAGAAATGAATTCTGATTATATTGATATCCCAAGTCTAAAGATCGCTCTTTACTATTCTTTAAAACAACTAAAGAGTGATCACGCTGTCACAATACAAAGTGACTTAGACACTACCGATATGAATGCTAAAGACAAGGCCTTCTATCAGCAAGTTAGGAAGATGTAATGATGAAAGTTTTATTATCAACGATGTTACTTTTATTTACGACACAAACATTTGCACAAAAGTCTGTAAAAGAAAAAGTAGTTTATAAGTATAAGAAGTTTGAACAGTTTAATCTTGAAGAGATTAGCGTTGATGGTGAGCTTGGGGCACCAGGAGAGATTACGGTCTCAAATCGTTATCTGCGTCAGTTCAAAAATAAATTACCTTCAAAACCAAACTTTCATTTAGAAATGATGAAAGGTTTGGATCGTATACGCTAGGAGTAGAAGTGGATCAAGGAAGATCATTTTATTTAAAGGGTAAAAAAGATATTCGTCTACCTCAAAAGAATCGTATCATCTTAGGAGCAAGTGACTCTTGTGATGTTCGTATGAGAGGTGCCGGTATCGATGATATTCATTGTCTTATTGAATTTTCAGACAAAGTATCGATCTATAGTATGTCTTCTTCTAAGCCGGTATTAGTTAATGGACAAGAAGTTGTTACGATGGAATTAAAGGGTGGTGAATCAATTACAATTGGTAATTACTCATTTACTTTTGATTCGTCATCAAAACTTCCTCCTCAACAACTAATTCACCCACAGGAAGTTGTTAAGAACTTACCAAAGCAACCTAAGTTTAATGATGAGCGCATACGTAAGGATGAAGAGTATCAGGTAAATTACCCTTTAAGTATTGATGATAACGTAAAGTTTTCAGAATATATCTTTGAAGAGCCAGATGAAATTTATCCAATCTTTAAATATAGTATTGATAAGGAAGCGGCCGAAGTTATTATCTTATTTAATGGGAAGATTGTTTCTCTTGATTATATTCCACATAAAGATGGAAAGTTTTATTTAGTTGGTGCTAACGCTCGTGGAAATGATATAGAGTTTCCATATCTAGGTAAGAAAGACAAGGTCGAACTTTTAGATATTAGAAAGAATGATGTCGCAGTTGGGAAGATTCCTGGTTTTGAACATCGTACTTTTCTAAATAATAAAAACGCGAAGAGCTCATTACGTCGTGATGATATTCACATTTTCGAAAAAGATAACTTAAAGGTTTTTATTAGGGGTACTGAAGCTCCTCCAATTGTAAAAACGGCACCTATATTTAGACGTGATAAAGAACTAAGAAAATATCTCATCTTCTGTTTATTATTCTTCATTGTTTTTGCAGCAGGAATGATGAACTTTAAAGTCGATAAAGAAATTGAAAAAGAAAAAGTTCCAGAACGTATTGCCAAGATTCTTTACCGTCCAAAACAGCTTCGTGTAACAAAGAAGAAGAATGTCGTTAAGAATGAAGTAAAAAAAGAAGTTGAAAAGAAGGCGCCAATTAAGGAAGCGGTTTCAAACGTTGAAAAACCTCAAAAAGTAACGAAGAGTAAAGGTGATCCTAAGCAAAAGTCGACATCAACTCCAAAGAAAGGAACTCCTCGTAAAGGAAAACCAAATAATAAGGCAGTTGTAAGAGAGACTAAGAAGAAAGCTTCTAAACCAGCTCGTACAACGAATAAGCAAACAACTGTTAAAAAACTTGCTACAAATAGAAAGAGTCGTGGAAAAGTAGATGTATATAAGTCGACATCATTTACTTCTTCAATGAACTCCCTAATGGCCAAAGGTGGTGCACTAAATTCATTTAAGGCCGGTACTGGTTCAAGTGAAAGTTTTGCAGATGATAATTCTGCACTATCAACTGGAGACTCTGCTCAAATTCAAAAAGCTGATGTAAAGGCCGAAGTTGGATCTTTAAGTAGTAAGACGAGTGGTAAACTTTCATCTTCATTTGGTACAGATGGACTTGTTCAAAAGAAACAAGTTTATATAGCAGGTGTTCCTTACCGTGAAGTTATTTTAGGATCAATGGATCGTAATGACATTATGAGAATTCTGATGGAGAACGTTCCTCAGTTTAGATACTGTTACCAAAAAGAGCTTGATGTTCAACAAAAAGGTATCTCAGGTGTACTTGGTATGGAGTTTGTCATCGGTGCATCAGGTAACGTAACAAAAGCAAGTGTCGCTAAAGCAGATAAAGGCGTTCCTATAAGTGTTAAGAATTGTGTTGTTAATCATTTGAAAACAATACAATTCCCACGCCCAAAAGGTGGGGCCGAAGTTGGTGTTCACGTACCACTTAATTTAAATTCAAGCGCTTACTAAATTCATCACAAATCACTAACGCCCCTTGTTGTAAAATAAGGGGCATAATTTCAATAATTTAATGAATCCATTGTCATTATCACCAGTAAATGTTCAATCATTGTGTTGTGAATGCTACTATCTGATGGGAAAACATACCGAAAAAACACGAGGTTTCTAATGAAGATTGTTAAACTTTTATTAATGTTATTAACACTTTCTGTATTTGCTAATGATAAAGGCCTAGAGATTGCCAAAAAAATGGATCAGGCAAACAAAGGCTATATTGGTGATACATCAACGATGGAGCTTGTTTTAGTTGATTCAAGTGGTGTTGAAATTGTCCGCGAAATGCTTGGTGCTTCTGGCGAATTCAATGGTGTTGATAAGAGCTTAATGGAGTTTAAAAAACCATTAGACGTTAAAGGAACGAAACTACTTACTTGGACTTGGAAAGATGAAAGAGATGATGACCAATGGTTATACCTTCCATCTTTAAAAAGAGTTAAGAAGATTAACTCTCGATCTAAAGGTAGCTCTTTCATGGGTTCTGAATTCTCATTTGAAGATATCGGTGGTCAAACAATTGAAAAATACAATTACAAGTACCTTAAAGACGAAAAAGTTGGTGGTCAAAAGGTATGGGTTGTTGAAAGAGTGGCAAAGGCCAAAAGTTCTTATTCAAAAGTCGTACTTTACGTCTCTCAAAAGTACCTAGCTCCTGTTAAGTCGGAATACTATAACAAAAGAAATGAACATATTAAGACTTCTTCTATGGAAGATTTTAAATCTTACACTGTTGGTAAGAGAAAGATGTGGCGTGCAAATAAAATTGTTATGTTAAATCTGAACAACAAAAAACAGTCGATATTCAAATGGAAGAATAGAGTTATTGGTAAGGCCGTTAATGAAGGCGATCTTACTAAGAGGAAGTTAAAGTAAATTGAAAACGCTAATATACGGATTAATTACAGGTGCACTAACTCTATCAAGCTTACACACATTTGCTGATGGAAGAGGTGAAGTTTCGTTAAACTTTAGAGGCTATGTCGAAGATGCTACAACTCTTTTAGGAGAAGACCAGCCTAATGAATTGGCTTTCGTTAAAGTTGCCCTTGAAGACAGGGGTGATTGGAGTGGCTGGGAATATAATCTATCTCTAATTGGCCGTGCAGACGAAAAGTATCAAGATAATAGCTACGTTGATTTTAATGAGTTTAATATTGGACGTAGTTTTGGAAACTGGCAGGCTTCTGTTGGGCAGCATATGTTTATGTGGTCGCGACTTGAGGCATACCATGTTGTTGATGTCATCAACTCTCGTATTAATGATGGAAATATTGAGCGTTTTGAAAAGTTAGGTGAAACTTCTGTTGTATTAAGTCATTATACTAGTATTGGAACAATGAAGTTTATCTATATGCCTTATTTTAAGGAAGCATTCTATCCAGATTCTAAAATGCGAATCTTTGACGGGCTTAGTCCGCAAAAGCAAAATATTGTAAAAGGTAATACGATTACAAATTCCGATGAAGACAATCAATTTGATCAATTTGCTGTTTACTATGCTCATCAGTTTGGTGATTTAGATTTAACAGTATTCGCTATTGATCACATTGATCGTACAAGACCTATCTTTGCAGCAGCTTCTGTACCTGATCTTCTTGCTGGTAATATTAACGCTTACTATCTTGATGTCGTTGACTATGGTACTGCTGCTACTTACTTTTGGGGTGAGCAGACTTTTAAATTTGAGTATCTCTACTCTGATTTTAACGTCGATGATTCGGTTTCTATTCTTGATTATACTGGTGGGCAAAGAGAAATCTTTAATTATCAATTAGCATCTATTGGCCATGAGTATACATATAATTACGATAACAATTGGAGTTCTGGTTTTTATACTGAATATCAACGTGTTCTAGGTGTAGGAAAAGATAAGAGAAGCCAAGCTCAAATTTTCCAGAATGATCTTTTCATTGGTCATCGTCTTGCTCTTAACGACGCATACTCTAATGAATTTATGTTGGGTCTTTATATCGATCTTGAAAGAGCAGGGGAGACACTTTACTACCTAAGCTATGAGCGCCGTCTAAATAATGCATGGAAGATGAAGTTGAACTTTCGTGGTGTAACTATTGGTGATGATGCAAAAGCTGACAATCGTGGACTCTATGTTCTTGATGGGGATGACGAGTTCGGAGTTACGTTAACAAGATTTTTCTAGTTTGAATAAAAAAAGGCTCCGAATGGAGCTTTTTTTATTCTACTCTTGTCCTAAAACAACGAATTTATACTGTTGAAACCCTGCCTCAGCAGCAGTGTGCATAAGCTTCTTAACATAATTATACTTAAGAGATTTATCGATTACTAAATTAACAATACCAGAGAATTTCTTAGCATTTGGAGTTGATTTAGCAATATTTTCAATCTCTGTTCTCTTCGCAACTAGCTCGTTATATAGAGGAAGAATAAGTCGTCCGCCTTGTGAGTAGAGTTGCCCTTTATATGTCTCTGTATTATGAACTTCTTTGTCATCAACCCAAATGATTTTAGGAGATACCTGAACCACAACACCTTGCTCATTAATTGACTTCGATACCGAGTTCGGAATAGTAATATCTTTTGGGATATTTAAGATCACGCCAGTAGTGTCATAACTTCTAATTAAGAAAACTAGCAGGATAACAAGAATATCAAGAAGGGAAGTGATATCAATATCAAATGGTTCCTTCTTTCTTCTGATTCCTCTATTTCTAATTGAACGATTTCTCATAATAAACCTGATTCTTTATTTCTACGATTGTGTATCGCCAAAAATAATATTGTTAAATAGCTCAAGAACTTTTACATCCTGACCATCTCTCTTTGTCCAAACCTCTGGATCTGTTTTCTTGATATCACGAACAGCATCCATAATCTTAATGAGCTCTTCATAAGAGATATTTGCATTTGGAATAAAGATAACTTCTTTCTCATCCACATATTGCTTCTTAAGATCAATTAACTTTTCTCTTAACTTAAATAGGTCGTATTCACCATCAGCTGTTTTTCCTGCTGAGAATATTCTCCTCTCATTTGGTCCAGAGTGAAGGCTGATATTACTCGCATTGATTTTAAGCGTAAGATCAAGTCTTTCTTTTTGTTGTTTTGGTGGAGTAGAGTTTGAGATAATTGGAACATCAGATCCAATTTCATAAATTCTAACGAAGTTTGCTGACATTAAAAGAAAGAAGATAAAGATGAAGACCGAATCTAAAATTGGAATTAGATTCAGTCTCTCAACTTTCTTATTCTTATATTTTCGACTCGGTTTTCTATACATAACTACTTACTTTCTTCTGTATTTAAAATATCCATTAACTTAACTGAATACTCATCAATCTCATTGATGATCTTCTCTGACTTAGAACTTAAGAATGCATGAATGATCATAATCGTGATGGCCACAAGTAGACCTAGGAAAGTCGTGTTCATCGCTTGTGAAATACCTTTTGCAAGTAGTTCTGCTTTTTGAGTTGGATCAGCAGCAGCAACGGCAGCAAATGAAGCGATTAGACCTTGGATCGTACCTAGTAGACCAAATAGTGTTGAGATATTTGCAATTAGTTGTAGGTAGTTAAGTCTTAGTTCTACTTTTGGAATAATTTCAAGAGCAGTTGCATCGATTGCATTTTGAATTTGCTCTGGCTTAGCAGAAGCTCTTTCGAGACCACTTCTTAAAACCTTAGGTAGAGCAGCACTTGATCCAGAACATACACGTGAAGCACCTTCAACATCATTTGCCATAATATAGCGACGAAGTTCATTCATAAATGAAGCTCCATCAACATCAAATTTAAAGCTTAACTTAAAGAATCTTTCTAATCCAATAGCTAGACCTACTGCCCAGATAAAGAGAATGATCCACATGAAGATCCCACCGTTTTGAAAAAAAGCAGCGATCGTGTTTACCGATGATACAGCTGTGCCTTCCATTTATAGCTCCTTAAAATTATGTACTAACTTAAGAATATTTTAACTCATATTCGCGTCAAGCACTTGATTTTAAAGACTTGGAATAAACTGCCGATTCTTATTCGTAATTCTTTAGTAATTTTGAGGGAAAACTTGTCGCTCAATTCCCTCTATGAACGTATGAATAATTTTAATATGCATTTCTTGAATACGATCAGAAAGATCAGCTTCAATAACGATAGGGAAGTCCACAAGCTCCTTCATCTTTCCACCGCCTTTTCCAAGAAGACCGACTACTTTCATCCCTTTTTCATGAGCTGATTTTACGGCCTCAAGACAATTTGGTGAATTACCTGAAGTTGAGATGGCAAGAAGGACATCTCCTTTGTGTCCATGGGCCTCAACATATTTTGAAAAGATATATTCAAAACCGTAGTCATTGGCCACACATGTGATATGAGAAGAATCTGCGATAGCAATAGCTGGCATTGCTGGGCGGTCTTTACGAAAGCGTCCTGTTAGCTCTTCTGCAAAATGCATAGCATCGCACATTGAACCACCATTTCCGCAGCTAATAACACGCCCTCCATTTTTTATGGCCACAACCATTTCATTGATCGCTTTCTCCATAGTGGTGAAGTTTTCTTCGTTCGCGATAAATTTTGTTAGAGTTTCTTGTGCGTGATTAAATGCGTGGGAAATGTAATTAGACATAAATTCCTTCTCAAAAAAGAAAAGCCTCTATCGTAGAGGCTTTTATTACATAAGTTCTTCTAAAGACTTCTTAATTTCTTCTTTTGTTTGAACACCAACTAGAGTCTTAGTTGCTTGACCGTCTTTAAAGAAGATCATTGTTGGGATCCCTCTAATTCCGTATTGTTGAGCAAGCTCTCCGTTGTCATCAACGTTTACTTTTAAGATTGTTGCAGTTTCACCAATTTCTGATGCTACTTCGTCAAGTACTGGTCCAAGTGTTTTACAAGGTCCACACCATTCTGCCCAGAAATCAACTAGAACAGGCTTAGCGCTTTTTAGTACATCAGATTCAAAATTTGTTACGTCAGTTTTACCAACAGTACTCATATAATTATCCTCCAGAGCGTATGTGCTCTCTTTAGTCTCAGTATAAAGTTATATATTAAAATCCTATTTTTGGCTATTAATCAAAGTCTATTGACCGATAGACAAATTAACCATTTCTTTACTTAATATCCATTGTTTGGACTAGGTGCAAAAAATGCCTTGTTTTCTAATAAAATTCATAGGATAAGATAGTTGTATGGATAGAAAGTACCTCTTAAAATCGGCCATTAAAGTCGCTCGTTATTCACGCATCCTTGCTAAGGCAATTGACCTTTTTATTGTCGTCGTCTTATCACTATTTTTGTATCCGATTGGTATCCTTTTATCGATAGTCTATTTAACATTTGCTGATTCAATTCAAAATGGACAGTCAGTAGGGAAGAAATTTATTGGCTTTAGAGTTATCTCTTTAGTTGATGGAACGCCTTGCTCTCTAAAACAAAGTTTCATTAGAAATCTACCTTTTATTATTCCACTTGTTTTTGCCATCATTCCTGTGGCCGGTTGGTTTATGGCAGTTATCGTTGGTCTACCTATTGTTGGGATTGAATTATACCTTCTTTATAAGCTTGATTCTGGACATAGGCTAGGTGATGTTATGGCAGATACAACTGTCATGGCCAATGACGACACAATGCTTGCTATCAAAAAGCGCAAAACTAATTGGTTTGAAGATCAAGGCACGCAGGCTTAAGCAAAGACAGTATTGATAATTTCTTCTAAATTACTTTTATCAACTTCGTCAAAGCTTGCAAGTGAATCACTATCAACATCAAGAACTGCAATTAACTTTTCATTTTCGAAAACTGGTACAACTATTTCGGACTGACTCTTTGGGTCACAAGTAATGTGGTTTGCTATAGAGTGAACATCTTCAACAATTTGTGTTTCCAGTGTATGGGCGGCCGTTCCGCAAACACCTTTACCAAAAGGGATTCGAAGACAGCCAAGAGTTCCTTGATATGGACCGACAACAAGTTCTTTTTCTTTAACAGGGTCAACAATATAGAACCCGCACCAGTAATAATGAGGGAATGCTTGTTTTAAAACACAAGAAATGGTGGCCATTTTGGCAATAGTGCTGCTTTCTCCTTCACAAATAGCAAAGATATCTCTTTTTACTCTTTGATAAGTTTCGGTTTTTTGCGCATTGTCCATAACCAATTCTCCACATTAATCATTAACAGATTCAACATAATTGGCTAGATTTATAGCATAAATTGGAGATTATATGTCAAAGAAAAGATTAATCGTCGTCGACGTCAGTAACTTTATATTCCGTGCATTTTTTGCAATTCGCTCAATGAACGCCCCAGATGGTACACCTGTAAACGCAACATATGGTGTACTTTCAATGTTATTAAAAATTATGGCAAATTATAGGCCAACACATATGCTTCTTGCTCGTGATACATCGGGCGGATCTTTTAGAAATGAACTTTACGATCAGTACAAGGCCAATCGTTCAGAACCACCTGAAGAACTTGTTCCACAATTTGCTCTTATTAAAGAACTTATCGATAAGATGGGGCTTTTAAATGTTGCGAATGAAACATATGAAGCCGACGACATTATCGGCTCAACTGTTGTTCAATGGAAAAATGACTTTGATGAAATCTTAATTGCTTCAGGTGATAAGGACCTTATGCAATTTGTCGGCGACAATATCAAGATGCTCGATACGATGAAAGACGTTATCTACGATGAGAAGGGTGTCTTTGAAAAGATGGGCGTTCGTCCAGATCAAATCGTTGATTACTTATCAATGGTTGGAGATACATCGGATAATATTCCTGGAATGCGTGGGATTGGTGCAAAGGGAGCAGCAAAACTACTTGCAGAGCACGGAACACTTGAGAAGTGTTTTGAAGTGTCAGATACGTTTAAAGGTAAAAAATTAATTACAGCTTTTACTGAGCACGTTGAAGATGCAAAGCTTTCAAAAGAGTTAATTAAAATCGTTACTGATATAGATTTAGAATGTAAATCAGAAGATTCTGAAGTTAAATTTTATCCATCAGAAGAACTTCTAACTTTCCTAAAAGATCTTGGTATGAATTCAATGATCAAGAGAATGGAAGACCTTAAGTATCAACTTTCAATTGCTGATGGCGAGGAAGGGGAAGAAGAAATCGCATCTCCTTTCGAACATAAAGTGGTTACTCTTGATGAGTTAAAAGTACTTATAAAGGATCAAACTGCACTTGCTGTACAAACAGAATTTGATAGCGATGATATTCATGCACGAAACTTAATCGCAATAAGTGTTTCTTTCGATGATAACAACTCATATTTCTTAGAAGTAAATGAAGCTAATGAAAAAGAAGTTATCGAACTCATTTGGGGTGATGATAAAAGAGAAGTATATAGCGAACATTCAAAGAGAGATTATTCACATATTCTACGTCGCGGCCTAGTGTTTAAGGCCCACAACTTTGATATTACTCAGGCTCACTATAACGTAAGTCCTAGTATGAGACATAATATTGAAGTGATCGCTTCAAATGTAAACGTTAAAGTATCTGAGCTAGATAAGAAAACGCCATTTATTACTTCACTTGAAAATAATGAAGCTAAGGCTTCTTATACAGGACTTCGCTCAATTGCTATTTTTAGATTAGCTTCTCAGTTAAAAGAAGAGCTTAAAGAAAAAGAATTAGTAAGCGTTTACGAAGATATTGATAATAAACTTATCCCAATCTTAGCTGAAATGGAATTTGAGGGCGTGCACTTAAATAAAGAATATCTTTATGAAATGGCCGAAGAACTTCAAGTGTCTTTAGAGAAGATTCAAAAGAAAGTTGATTCTTATTCAATGAATGACACAATCAATTTAAATTCACCAAAACAAGTTGGAGAGTTTTTATTTAATGAATTATCGTTTCCTGTTGTTAAGAAAACAAAGACAGGATATTCAACAGACTCTTCAGTACTAGAAGAACTTGATGCTAAAAATATCAATGAAGTCCCTGGACTTATCCTTCAGTATCGTGAGCTAGGAAAAATTCTTTCTACATATGTGAAGGCACTTCCTGAAATTGTTAATAAGAAAACTGGAAAAGTTCACACTAGCTTTAACCAGCACGTTGCTCAAACGGGACGTCTTTCAAGCGTGAATCCAAACCTACAAAATATTCCAATTCGTTCAGAAACGGGACGTCTTGTTAGAAAGGCATTCATTGCTACACCTGGTAATTTACTTCTTGCAGCCGACTATTCTCAAGTAGAACTTAGAATTCTTGCTCACTATAGTGAAGATCCAACAATGATTAAGGCCTTTAACGAAGACAAGGATATTCACGCGCAAACAGCAAGTGAAATTAACGGCGTTGCACTTTCTGATGTAACAAGTGATGAACGCTCAAAAGCTAAGGCCGTTAACTTTGGTCTAATGTATGGGCAGTCTTCATTTGGTTTAGCGTCGGCTCTCAAGATTTCAAGAAAGGACGCAAAAGCATATATTGAAAAATATTTTGAAAGATTCTCAAAAATTAAAGGCTTCTTAGATGGCCTAAAAGAAGACGCAGAGAAAACTGGTTATTCAATCACAATGTATGGCAGAAAGAGATTCCTTCCTGATATTCATTCTAATAATCGTACGATAAAAGCAAATGCTGAGAGAATGGCGATTAACTCACCAATTCAAGGGACAGCTGCTGATATCATTAAATGTGCAATGATTAATATCGATGCGGAAATGAAAAAACGTGGCCTAAAGTCAAAGATGATTCTCCAGGTACACGATGAGCTTATTTTTGACGTACTTGAATCTGAGCTTGAAGAGATGAAGACACTCGTAAAAGAAGGGATGGAGAATGTTGTAGAACTTAAGGTTCCACTAAAAGTTGACCCGGCCTTTGGCGTAAACTGGTACGATCTAAAGTAAGTTAAAATAATTGCGCAGTATATATTTCCTCTCCACAGTAGATAAGCTCTGGGGAGGAAAATGTATCTGCATATCCTCTTTTGAAAAATATAATTGCATCATGCTTATTCGGGCATAAATCTTTGTAAAGTAATTTTTTGATTTCAGTAGAACGACTTGAGACTAGATCGTAGGGAGAGTTGTAGTTGATAGTAATATATTCTTCTGTATAGAGATAAGTAATAAATTCATCGAGAGGTAATATCTTATCTGCATGAAGATAAGTTGTTATATTGTTAAAAATAAATGTAGAATTCACGGAGTCTGAAAAACACTCATCGCAAATCTCTTCTCGAAGAATATCAGAGTTTTGGCCATCTAGACATCCGATAGAATCACATTCTAAGTGTAACTCCTTTATAAAATCCGAAGTCCATACAATGTTAATGTTTAAGGCATAAGTACTTATGGTTGATACTAGAATTGATAATATTAATATTATTTTTCGCATGATGAAAATAACCTCGCAAAATTTTGCTCAACCCTAACGGTTAATTCATTTTTACATTCACTAACTTTAAACTTGTAACCATTAACGACACGCTTTGAAGCAGTAATTGTGAAATTTTGGTCTAATACTTTTTCAACCGCCATTTTTTCATCCTGGTTACTTAAGCAATGATTACCATTTAGTAGACTTGATCGGCAGCTCTTAGGTATCTCACCAAAACGTTGATATGTAGTCTTTAGCTTATCTAAATCAAGCTCCCATCTACGAGGGATATTATCAAAGTCGGTCAGACCCTTGTATAAACTATATATTGCTCTTGCAACATAGAAGAAAGGGCCAAGCTTTGAATTAAAATAAGTTAGTGTATTTGATATCCCTTCAAAATTGATTCGACAAGCAGCACATGCAGCTCGACGACTAGGATCTTTTGAAGAAATATCTGAACCACTGTTGGCGATAATATCTCCGCCACTTCGATCAAAACAGGCGCCTACAGATATTCCTCTGAAATGATATAGGTTAGTAGGACTCTTTGTACTACCTGTAATTGATAGTGCACAAGGGACTCCGATAAGTGGGCCAAACTCAGTTATTAGTTCAACATTAACTTTTGTTTTTTCATAATCTTTATTAAATTCAATTTGCCCGTCTTTGATCATTTTATTAAATGAGGTTACATATCCTGGCGTTAAACTTACTCGCGTATACAGAACACCTGGAGTAAACCAACTCATAAGACCTTGGCCAATATCTGAAACAAATTGAGTCATAACTTGTTTCGTTTTAAAATATGGATCATATACCTTACACGAAACTCGATCAGCATAAGGGTTAAATAAATCTGCAGAAGCTTGAGAGAATTTTGCTTTCCAGAACAGATCTCCATAGTAACTAGCACGAGAAGTTTCAATAATATTGATAATTGATTTTCTTAAACAATGACTTATTGATCGACAGATAATATCGCCATTTTCATAAGTAATAAAATCTTGTGAAAGAGCATCACTTTCATAGTGCTTTTCAGGGAATGTCTCAAAAGTTTTTGCTGCACGTGTCTTGTCGATATACCACTGGTGAAAACCTTCATATTCTATATCAAATTCATTATTCCAAATATTTTTTTGATCAAGACTTTTGCAAAAGGCACGTGTTTCATCCATAAGGGACTTGTAATAATCGATAACTTCATCATAAGGTTTTTTTGAAAAGATAAGATCGAGATTGTCGATAAGATCTGTACCTTTAAGGCCTTCAATATGCTTCTTTGTGAAACTAAATACATCATCTGAAATGACTGAGGCTTCTGCGCATAAGTAGTAAAGATCATTCTTGATCGTATTTCCATCGAGGTTACGAAAGTAAAATGCAAGTTGGTCTTGAACTTCTTCGGCCCTTAAACGATTCCTTACTAATGTGAAGAAAGTTAATGAGTCAATTAGTTTGTTTTTTACATAGTTCTTAGTTTGAGTTTGATTTTTAAATATATGCTCGATCCATTTGTCAGCATCGTCATATGATCCTATATCGAGAATATCTTTATTAACGCTAGCAAAAGGGTCTTTGAGAAGATCATTTTGTACTCCCTCTGAAATCGGGGCGAGGATATCGAGTTCAAGTGCATCTTTTTCAAAATTCTTACGAGAAAATTCTCTAAATGAGTTTTCTGCGAGTCTCTTATTATTACAAGCGGGAATCATATCACTCTTACATCCACTCGGTGAGAAGAGGATATAGTCTTGTGTATTTGAATTTCTGATGATTTGTTCGTATTTAGAATTCTCAACTTTCAAGTTCTTCATTGCCCATGCAAAATAGAGCTTCATTGAATTCCAGTAGTCAAAGCCAATATCTTTTTCCCAATATTTTTCTTTGATTCCTTTTATATCAAATTGATAGCCAGATACTTGAAGATTATCAATTTGATCGATATCCTCAAGGCGACAATCAGTTACCCTTTCGTCTAAGTCTAGCAGCTCTTGTGCGATTCTATTTAAGTCTTGAACCGAGGGTTTTTGACCAAAGAGATTAGCCTGTAGAGGACCGAATTTCTTTATTCTAATACACTTAAAAGTTTCATCATCATTGATATATTTTTTCTGAATATAGTTATTATCTTCAAAACTGTCATAGAGACGATGTTTTAACTTATGCGAGTTTGTCCATAGTACGTCCATATAATTATTAAGTTTCGGACACTCTAGTTTTCCATAGCACTCTTTCAATATTCGTTGATACTTAACTGGGATGTTATTTTCACTATCTAAGTAGGGGAGTAGAGGGAGTTCTTGATGAATAAGTTTTTGATGGATTTCATAGATAAGTCGAGTGACTTTATTTCGATAGTCTCTAATAAGCTCTTTTACAACTACCGTCTTATCCTGTCCCGTTCGATTTGCAAGTCGATAAGCAGCTTTTGCAGGAATAGTATTATTTAAAAAGATAAATATTGAAGTTGTTGGTTTTTTTGAATCAATTGCACAAGAGGCACGGTTGTTTAAGTCTATTGTTGTTAACGGTGTGATTAAATTATTTAATTCTTGATGTTGCCAATCATGCCATTTAATTTTTGCATGGGCCGTAAACGTAATTAAAAATAGAAATAAAAAACCTCTCATCATAGAGAGGTTTTATAATTTTGAATTAATCTTAACAATTAAAGAAAAGCTTAAGTTTTTTAGCTTCCGCTATTTCCATTACAGTTGCTTGATTTACCAATGATTGTTGTATAGAAAAGAATCATTGCTTCATCAGCAGGAGTGAAGCCACGGCGTGTATTACCATCTGTGTCAAGTAGGCCATACATATAACGGTTAATAGCAATATAAACAGACTTAGGTACTTTAATACGTTGAGTACACTTACCGTTGTAGTATCTAACATTAACTCCCCAGTATTCTCCGTTAATTTGTCCACCGTATCCTCCAGTGTAGATATTAACTCCACTTCCAGCTTGTTGATTCATGCCTTCGCCAATATTGAATCCAACTTCAAAACCAGCAAATTTGTTTTCAGTAGAAAAAAGAGTACATTCTCCTTTTCGACATGAAACTTTAATGTCTTGTTCTATTCTTAGTAGGATTTCTTCATTTGAAAATTTCTCAAATTCAAATTGGTCCTCGCCACTCCCAAACATATCGTCAACATCATTTGCGAAAGTCGTGCTTGTAAACATTAATAATAAAATCATCAGTAATTTTCTCATTGTTTCCCCTTTGCTAAATATAGCGACTAAAAATCAATATCCCCAAAATCATCATCACTGTCATCGTCCGTTGGGTCCTTCCCTGGAGGAGTACAAGTAAAATATGGTGCTTTGTATTCGTTTGTTGTCTTGTTATCTTGAACATTACTTATTTTTTGGTATTCAAAGACTTCTGAAAGCAGCTCTCCAGTCTTTTCATCTTTCGTTATCTTGAATTTTAATTTCAGTCTTAGCTTGTGATCTTTCATTAAGACACATGATCCCTCGATACAGTAGTCTGAAAAGTATGGTGGCCAAACTGGGTCGTCGAATACACGGCTAATTGAATTAACAGTATTCATTACACCTAAGTGGCTATTCCCAGTAAATTTAATCGTATCAAATACTGGATAAGTCGGTAGTGTCTTTAAAACTTCAACTTTTGCAAATGGTGAAATTTCACCAATTGTTCGTCCTTCTCTATTAATAGAAGGTATTGTTGTCGGTCTCAAAGTTAGGCGTGATTTAATACGGCCCTTGAACATCATAAAATTATATTCTTGATCATCGAGGATTACTTCTAGTTCATAATTCTTTCCAATCTCAAAATAATTAGAAGTAATTTGCGTACCAATTCCGTTTATTAGGCCTGTCCAGTTTGCTGGTGCGATACCTCCATCAAACCAAGAAGTTACATAGTGTTTTTTACCATTGCCAGCTAGCTGAGTAAGAACAAATTCTGCGGCTACTGGTTGCGTATAATTACAAGGTGCCGTACATAGCTTCCCTGGTTCGCATTTTTTCTCACATGTATTTCTTACAAATAACGGTACTCCGAAGTAGGCATTGTTTTTAGCATCTGCTGAAGTTGTTAAGTATAGTTGTCCCAGTTGAATATCGTTTACAGGCCACTTTGTTGGAAACTTTGGCTCTTCCGGTGTAACTGTTTTATTTACCGTTAATAATCCTTCTGGTGATTGATTTACTCTTAATTTAAAGTCATTAATATATTTTAGTTCAGTTGATCGTCCTGTTGCATCTCCTGAAACATAGACACCAATTGAAGCTAATATATCTTGAAGCTCAAATTCATTTTCTGTGTAAAAATCTTTTGTTAAACAAGCTTCGTTAATAATAGGTTTAATAATATAGGCAGAGTCAGTTTTTGGTTTGAAGAAACAGTAGTAACCTTGAAACCTAGCTGAGTTTTCATCAATTCTTGTTACTTTACAACCTGATTGTGATTTTGGGAAATCGATACCTGTTGCTGATACGTCATTCACTTCAAACTCTAAACAGCGATTCATAATTCGACGACGACCTAATAATCGTTGTTCTCTTTCATCTTTGGTTGTTCCATATGTATTTTCAAGATTTTCAATTCGGCAAAAATCTTTTGAACCATATGTAACACTATCGTTAATACTGTATGTTAGAAATTTATCTGTTAGAACGTAATTTTCTATACCAACTGTAATCATTGTATAGTGATTGTTTGTTGCCGCCGTCATACAGTTGGAAGCTAGTATGTTTGGCATATCATCTTTTTTTACCCCAGCCTCATCATAGATATACAGACCTTTACTGAGTGGAGAAATCGAAATGTTAATATTCTTTGGTGCCGATGCAATTAAGCAGGCAAGAGTATTAAATGTTAAAAATAATAGTATTAAGCCCCTGTAAATCATTTTTCCCCCGCACATCTCTTCACTTAGTAAAGGCAGGGTGGAAAACCACCCTGCAGTATTTAAAAATTGAGATTAGTATCCGTAGTCGTGATCGTGACCTTGGATGTTAGTGATAGCTGTATCAGTACAGATGTTTGCAGCTTGCATTTTCCATCTTCTGAATTTATCAACTGTTTTGTTTGCATATCTTGCATTCTCTTCGAATTCGTAACGAACAACACAACCTCTTAGGTCAGCTGCTGCATAACGCTTGAAGAATTCAACAACAGAGTTTGAAGATAGGTCGATTTGAGCAGAAGGGTTTCCTGATCCACCGTAAACTTGAACGAAGTCACCATCTTTGTCTTTACAGAAAATTCCTGATTTAACAGCAAGTTGAGCTGCTGATTGGTAACTTTCTTCTGACCAGATAACGTCATCTTCGTTTAGATCCCAGTCACCGTTAGTGTTAGAACCTGCGATGTCTGTTACTGTAACTTTTCTTTCGAATTTGTACAGTGGGTTGTCGATGCTACCAAATGACTCTGGCATACCTACTACATAGTCATCTCTGATTTCTTCAGGTACGATGAAATCAAATCTGTCTTCTGAAGACTCTGCTAGGTAGTCTGGTCTTTGACCGTAGTCAATTTGTGTTGCACGGAAACAGATATCAACAAAGTACTTCGCACCATACATTTCTGAACCTAGGTTGAATGATAGTTCTTTAAGTCTCTTGTTGAATTGCTCGTTGTAAGAAAGTAGGCTGTGGTAGTCATACTCACCAGCTGTTTTCTCAAGCGAGAAGCTGTGGTGAGAACGATCTCCGTGATCAGTCCATTTTGTGATTTTACCACGTACTGTATCTAGAGTATTTTCATTTCTTCCATCTAGATCACCAGCACATACGCAATCACAATTTGTTCCATCTGGTCCACAGTCTTGGCCACCGCCATTTGAGCCACCGTAACCGCCGTTACCACCTTCAGCGATAAGTCCTTCTAGGAAAGGATAACCACCATGGCCACCTCTTGATCCTGGATCACATGATCTTAAAGTTTTTGGGTTGTAGCAGAAAACACCTCTGTGCTTTTTGTGCTTTAAACCAGCGTTACATGGATAGATTGATGCTCCCGAAGAATAAACATCAAAGTCGAATTGAACTCTCGCCGCTTGCGTCGAGAAGGCTCCCATAAAAAGAGCCGAAGCTAGTAGTAATTTTTTCATTACCCTCTCCTTTTTAGTTAGGTTGTTAGACAAAAAATATTGATGACAAATTTGTAACAACCGATTTTTTGAAAGTCGAGAGGGGTCAAGGGTGGAAGGCCTGAATTTGTACTTAATTAACCGGCTTTTAAGAAAAGGTTAACTGATTTAATCATTTTCTTTCGATTCTGTGATTTGATAACCGAATTGTTTTACAATATCTTTCGGCGTAAGAATTCCAATGATTCTTTTTTCGTCAAGTCTCGAAACGACCGGTAGACGGGAGATTTGGAACCTTTTAAGTCTGTGAAGGGCAATGTATAAACTTTGATCTGGATATATTTTTATAATCTTTTTTTCGCAACAGTGTTCAATTTTTACATCACCGTTACCTTTAGCAAGTTGTACTTTAAGTTCTGAAGTCGACATCATTCCTAGAAGTCTTCCATTTTTTAAGACAGGAAAACCTTGAAGGTCTGGATTATATTTTTGAATATCTTTTAGTGTTTCACTTACTGTTAAAGTAGCACCGTATGTAACGATATCTTTTATCATTGCATCTTCTACATGTAACTGATCAAGCACTTCAAGGTCATCTCGTGTTGGTAAGTGTATACCATCTTGTGCTGAGATTTGTTCGTAGATAGATTCATTTTGTGTCGGTTTTGAAGAGAGCATATAGGCAATAATATTTGCAATCATTAGTGGCAAAATAATATTGTAGTCTCTTGTTAATTCAAACACGATTAAGATAGAAGTAAACGGAGCGCGAATAACTGTAACAAAGAAAGCTCCCATTCCTACTAGTGCATATGCACCCGTGTTCGTTGTAATCTCTGGAAAGAAAACACTTGCTAGTGAACCAATTAAACTTCCTAATGTTGCTCCCATTAAAAGTGTTGGCATGAAAAGACCACCTGAAATTCCTGCCGAATAACAAAGGGAAGTCGCAAGAAACTTCAAACAAAACATTAGAAATAAAACTTTTGGATCGAGTATTAGTGAAAGCAATGTATCTTCTAAAGTTCCATGTCCACTTCCAATGACACTTGAATGTACCTGAGTCATTAGTGCAATAATGAGAAAAACAATCATCATATAAGTAAGCTTATGACTCTTCATATGTTTTCGATTGAATTCTCTAAATGCTAAAACCGACTTCATCCAAAGAGGGCCAATAAAAGCACAGCTAATTCCAATTAATAAATAGAAAAGTAGTTCACGATGGTCGTGCATCTTATAGTAAAGCTGCTCAAACATATGATGTTGGCCAGTTAGCATCTGTCCAGTGATTGAGGCTACAACTGAAGAAATAACAATTGAACCAAGAACTTTTGCGTTGAGGTCACCAACAACTTCTTCTAATGTAAAAACCACTGCTGATATCGGAGTTGCAAATGCTGCTGCAATACCACCAGCTGCACCAACTGCAACAAGGGCCTTCACTCTCTTTTTAGAGATATGAAATGAGTAGCCAAGCCATGAGGCAACACCTGAGGCGATAGTAACTGTTGGACCTTCTCTTCCTAGAGAGACACCAGAGCCAAGAGCAAGCAGAGTTGTTACTGCTTTTGCAAATGTATCTTTTAAACTGATTCTTCCGTGATCAACGACTAAGGCCGCACGAACTTTTGGGATTCCCGAACCTTCAGAGAATGGAAATCTACGAGTCGTTAGCCAACCAGAAATAAAAAGGGCGATTCCACCAAGAATTACGGATTGCCATGTAAATGTAGTATCTGTTTTAAGGATATGTTGAATCCAGTGAACACCTTTTTGAAGACCAACGGCGATAAGAGCTGATGAAACACCTGTAATGAGCGTAAGGACAAAAAATGTTCTCTCTTCTGCAGTCTCATTTTGCAGGAATTTACCTAAAAGTTTTTCATTAAACTTTAGTTTCATATGCTGTTTATCGGAGCGACTCCTTATAAAGATAAGTTAACTGACTAATTTTTCGCAATATCTCACAATTTTAACCTTACGGAAAGAGAAATTCTGCCTTGCGCCAATATAAATGTGAAAAAATATGATTTTTTCTAGGTGGCAGACCTTGACATGTATCCGTTCACTCCCAATTTATGTATAAACAAACGTGAAATAAATAAAAAATGTATTTAACTGGAGGATTTATGCAAGTTAAACCATTACAAGATAGAGTTCTAATCAAAAGAATTGAAAACGAAACAAAGACAGCTGGTGGTATCTACATTCCAGATAACAACTCAGAAAAACCAAGTGAAGGTGAAGTTATTGCTGTTGGGCCAGGATACCGTCTAGACAATGGTTCTGTTGCAGAACTTGCTGTTAAAGAAGGTGATAAGGTTCTTTTTGGTAAATACGCTGGAAGTGAAGTAAAGCTTGATGGTGTTGAGTATCTAATCATGAAAGAATCAGATATTTTAGGAATTTTAGTTTAATCAAATTGATTAATATACAGGAGATAAAAAGATGGCAAAAGAATTAAAGTATTCAGAAGAAGCTAGAGGACTAATCCTTGAAGGTGTTAATCAACTTGCAAATGCAGTTAGAGTAACTCTTGGACCAAAGGGGAGAAACGTAGTAATCCAAAAATCATTTGGTGCTCCACACATCACAAAAGATGGTGTTTCTGTTGCAAAAGAAATCGAATTAGAAAATAACTTTCAAAATATGGGCGCTCAAATGGTTAAAGAAGTTGCTCAAAAGACTAACGAAGACGCAGGTGATGGTACAACTACTGCAACTGTTCTTGCTCAAGCAATCTATACGGAAGGTGCTAAGCTTGTAACTGCTGGTCACAATCCAATGGATCTTAAAAGAGGAATCGATACTGCTGTTGAGAAAATCGTTTCTGAATTAAGAGCTGTTGCAAAAGAAATCAAGACTAACGAAGAAATTGAACAAGTTGGTACAATCTCAGCTAACAATGACAATGAAATCGGAAAACTTCTAGCGGAAGCGATGGATAAAGTTGGTAAAGATGGTGTTATTACTATTGAAGAGTCAAAAACAGCTGAAACAACGTTAGATGTTGTAGAAGGGATGCAATTTGACCGTGGTTACCTTTCTCCATACTTTGTAACTAACTCAGAGAAAATGGAAGTTTCTTTTGATAATGCAAATATCCTAATCACTGATAAGAAAGTTTCTAACATGAAGGAACTTCTTCCAATCCTTGAAAAAGCTGTTCAGACTTCAAGACCACTTTTAATCATCGCTGAAGATGTTGAAGGTGAGGCAATTACAACTCTTGTTGTTAATAAGCTAAGAGGAACTCTGAATGTTGCAGCTGTAAAAGCTCCAGGATTCGGTGATAGAAGAAAAGAAATGCTTAAAGATATCGCAGCACTTACTGGTGGTACTGTAATTTCTGAAGAACTAGGAATGAGCCTTGAGACAGCTGCTCTTGAGCACTTAGGTTCGGCTAAGAAAATTTCAATTGATAAAGAAAATACAACTATCGTAGATGGTGCTGGTGATGTAGCTGCTGTTGAAGCACGTGTTAACCAAATTAAAGCACAAATTGCAGAAACAACTTCTGACTATGACAGAGAGAAACTACAAGAAAGACTTGCTAAGCTTTCTGGTGGTGTTGCAGTTGTTAACGTTGGTGCTCCAACTGAAACTGAAATGAAAGAAAAGAAAGACCGTGTTGAAGATGCACTAAACGCAACAAGAGCTGCTGTTGAAGAAGGTATTGTTGTTGGTGGTGGTTCTGCTCTTGTTAAAGCTGCTCAAGTTCTTGCAGATCTTAAAGCAAATAGAGAAGAAGAAATGCACGGAATTAAAATCGTTCAAAGAGCTGTTGAAGCTCCTCTTAGACAAATTGCTACAAACGCAGGACTTGAAGGTTCTGTTGTTGTTAACGAAGTTAAGAAGAACGAAGATGCAAAATATGGTTTCAACGCACGTGATGAGAGATATGAAGACCTAATCGCTGCTGGTATTATTGATCCAGTTAAGGTTACTCGCTCAGCACTTCAAAATGCTGCTTCAGTTGCAGGACTTATGCTTACAACTGAAACAATGATTGCTGATATTCCTAAGGAAGACGGTCCAGCGATGCCTCCAATGGGTGGAATGGGCGGAATGCCTGGTATGATGTAACCCGCAGCATCTTAGCGAAGCTAAGATTTGATGCGGGGTAGGCGCCCATCTTTTGGAATGCCTATCTCACCGATTTGCCCCAGCGCGAGGGGACTCACTTAAGTAAAAATAAGCCTGCTTTTATGCAGGCTTTTTTTATATTACTACTTGCTTCTTTGAGAGTGACTAGTTAAAAGCCAACTCTTCAAGGCGCCTATTTTCAAACCCATCCCATTTAAGGACTCTAGTTTTCAATGCTTTATACCGCTTATCTTAAGTACGTAAAGAATTTTCATTGGATTCCGATATAATATTTATTACGAAAGAGTTCACTTTAAGGGGAAAGTTCATGGAGTATTCAAGTATAAAAGCACTTGTTGTTGATGATCTCGATTATATTAGAAAATCAGTTAAAAGTATTTTGAATGATATTGGAGTAGAGAATATTAATGAAGCTGTTGATGGTATTTCGGCACTTCGAAAAGTAATCGAAGCCCATGAAAGTGGCTCACCCTATCAAATAGTTTTTTGTGATGTGCATATGCCAAACTGTGATGGACTTGATTTTCTCTTCCAACTTAGAGCTGATGAAAGGATGGCCGACTTGCCTGTCGTTATGGTTAGTTCTGAAAATTCGATTGCAATCATTAGAAGAACAATTGAATTAGGTGCAAATAATTACTTACTCAAACCTTTTTCCGCAACAGTATTAGAAGATAAAATGAAATCTGTTTTAAAAATAGAAGCGGCCGTTTAAGCCGCTTGAGTTTTTTCTTATTGCTCTTGTTTTCTTAATTCGTAACTGATGTCACTAAAGTTGCGATTCACACAACTTACGAAAGAGTAGCTAACGCCTCTTCCAATATTCATACAGTGGCTCAGAAACATTCCTAATTCACTTTCAATTCTTCTGAAATTATTGTTTACACAACTTTCAAATGAGAAGCTTAAGTCATCACCAAAGTTGCTGCAATATTGTAAGAATAGATTTGGTACTTCGAATTCTGCTCGTCTAAAGTTTGAATTAATACAACTTGTGAATGAATAGCTTACTTTGTCTCCAAAATTAGAACAGTGTGATGGAAAATATGCTTCTTGTTCACTTGATGCACTAACATTTAGAATAGTAAAAAATAAAAATACAATCGTAACTAAAGCTGATTTCATAATTCCTCCCTAAGTTATATGAATAATATTATTTTATGCAGCTTTTTAAAGGATGTGCAACCAAAGTGTCTAACGCAATTAGCCTTATACTTTTTAGGGACAACTCGTTATAATTTTTTAAGTTAATAAAGTGAGGAAATATGTTTAATAAAGCACAAGAAGTTGAGGAGCAGAAACCTGCTTTTCTTTCAGGTCAATGGTTTAAAGATGAAGCGCTATCATGGATTAAAATTATTTTAATCGTATTTGGTTTCAGATCTACTTTTGTTGACCACTACCACATTCCAACAGGATCACTACTTCCGACAAATGCTATCGGTGATTCAATTGTTGTTAATAAGATGTCTTACGGGTTTAAAGTTCCATTTACGGAGTTCTTTAATCCTATTTATATCGGTGGGCAATCGCTCCCTGAACGTGGTGATATTGTTGTTTTCGAATATCCAATTAATCCTTCTATCCTTTTTGTTAAAAGAACAATTGGCTTACCTGGGGATACGATTGAAGTATATGAAAATGAATTATTTATTAACGGTAAGAAAGTTGAAAAGACTGCGATCGAAGGTGAAAAAGATCAAGAGCTAAGAGGTCTTTACGATAAAGAGCCTTCTCTTAATCCTGAAGATATGAAGTTCTATTATCAACAAATTGGCGAGAAGAAGTTTACGGTTGGTGAAAACCCAACATTCTTTAGGCATCTAAATCAAGAAAAGGTTACTGTTCCAGATGGACACGTATTCGTCATGGGTGATAACAGAGATTATTCAAGTGACTCACGTGTTTGGGGATTTGTTCCTGTAAAGAATATTCGCGGTAAGGCATTCATGGTTTGGATGTCGCTAGTGTACCCTTGGTCAGATAAACCTTTCCACTTTAGACCAAGTCGAATCGGTACATCTCTTTAAATTTTCCTGACAATAAATTTGCTATGGGGCCACAAAGGAAAGTACTCTGGTACTAGTTCCTTTTTGGTCCTATGTTAAGTGCTTGTTTTTGTAGGACCATTGATTTCTCTATAGTGCGGCCTGTGGGGCATTTTGCACACTTCAATTGTAAAGTTTTTGTAAGTTATTGAATCTATTATTTGTCAATTTTGGCACGCTACCTGCTTATATATAAGTATCCAGAGGCCAGGGGGCCTCCCCAAGATTAGGACGATTTTGGGAATTAGCAATAGGACGTTGCTATGGAAACTGAGAGTTACACTTATGAATGTAAGGTCGCTTTCAGGAAAAATGGGCCTAGAGGAAAGGGCAACAGAATTGTAAAAAGCACGAAGCTTAATCAAACCACCTCTAGGCCCCTTTTAAAAGTTGTTGTTTATTTAGAGTGTCCACGGAAGGACACGAAGAAAACATGGAAGTTATAGATAAGCTTTGGAGACATCCCTCTCTCCCTATGATTTGACCCAAAGCTTATAGAGGCCGAGAGTAACGTGTGTGGTTTTAAGAAAGGAGTGCTCTCGGCCTTTCTACGTTTTAGGGCAATTTTTTCCACAATCTTATTCATCTTTAATTAACGTTTGCAATGAACCGATGGGCTCATTGTGAGAAAGTCAAACTATGTCATCTATTTACAATTTGAACGAGCCTTAGGAGAAGAGTTTCTTTATATGTCTCGTGTGTTTTCAGAATTTGGAATGAAACTAGTTCCAATGAAACTTGATGACTTTAAGTCGATTAGAATGAAGGAGCATCAATTTGTTATTTGTTGTATCCGAGATATTCGTGCACTTTTTAATTATAATAAATTATTAAAGAGATATATGAACTTCATGCTTAGACAGGGAAGTATCACACTATTTGAGTATAGTTCATTTGCTATAACTCATGATGATGCCATCTTAAAAACAAAAAAAGTTTTTCAAGAAAGACTACCTGTTAGTATGTTTCGTATGGCCGATCGTGCGGGACAAGAAATGTTCAGCAAACTTGTGACAAATTCTTCTCGCTGGCCAGGTGGAAGAAGAGCAAAGTTACCTGAGTATTAAAAGGGATTGAGAGAGAATGAGAGTTTCAAAGGAAGTAAGTCGCTTACTTATTATTCTTAGACAAGATGCTGCTAGACTTGCAGATAAAATCATTCACCGCGAAAGAGAGTATTTGCAAATCTTATCGATGAAGCGAACACGCGAACACTTCAATGCCATTTTTAGATCTAATTTTAAAACGATAACAGTTGCGCAGTTAATGCTTTTATCTGAAGAGCTGATTATCAATCTTGAAGATTTCTATAATACCGTGGATGACCTCCATTGGTACCTCGCGCATACAGAAGATATGCCCGCAACTATTGAAGATAAAGTCCATGCTATGGTAAAAATGGTGAAAAACAAGTATGAACAACTAAATCTTTATTTAAATGCGGAGCTTGAGACTCATGAAGAAAGCGCAATTGCTTAAATTCATTATTTTACTATCTTGTTTATTTCAAGACACCTTTGCACGCCAAAGCATATCTGGTTCTCGTTATGAGTTACTAACAGGTCAAAGAGTTCAAGATAAAGCCTCAAATATCTGGGATAAGAAGTTTGCTCAGCACGACTATATTTATGGGAAGTCTCCTGCAAATTTTTTAGCAAAAAATTATCAGCATATACCTCGAGGAGCTACTGTTCTAGATATTGGGATGGGTGAAGGAAGAAATGCGGTCTTTCTTGCTACAAAGGGATATAAAGTAACAGGTGTTGATATCAGCTCAGTGGCAATTGATAAATCACTAAGGCTTGCAAGACAAGCTGGTGTTCGTATCAAGACTATTCACAAATCTGTTGATGATTTAAAAATCGCCGCAGGATCTTTAGATGCGATAATTTGCTTCTATTATGTTGACCGTGAAGTATCTAATAAACTTAAAAAGTGGCTAAAGCCTGGTGGGGTTATTATTTATGAAGGGTATACAACTGCACATAAGAAGAAATATAAAGAGCAGAGTGTCGATTCATATTTCTTAAAACCTGCAGAACTATTAACGATGTTTAATGATTTTAAAATTCTAAAATATGAAGAGCCACAACAAAGCTCCGAGCTAACTCAATCAATAATTGCTAAAAAGCCTGAATAAAAGGCATCTCTTTCCCGCAACTATCTAAAATAATTAAATATGGCACAATGGAGAGAGTGAAGTACTTCATCTTAGTTGCCACATTCTTGAGTGGAATTGTTTGTTATGCAAATATTCTCGAATTCAATAAAGACCTAGGCTATTTTTCTGGGAGAGTCTCGCATATTGAACCAAGCGCAAGACTCGTACGCTTCAAAGTCGATTTTGATAATATCAAATATATTAATAAATTAGATGAACTCGATCTCTGGGGTCTTCATCAAGAATCCTCTAAGTGTAAGGCCATTGTGATGGGCCGAACTAGTCACTACTTGTTGGTACGAGTACCAAAATATGACGAGTGCAATCGTAACTCTGCCTTTTCGACGGGGCGTTATTATAATTTTTATTCACAGGATCTTGTTAATAATGTTGCGATGGGTAATGAGTTAATTGAAATTCTTGCGAAGAAAAAATTGGCCCTTGAGTCAAAAATTAGTCGCAATAAAAAAGACCTAATTACTTATACGCAAAGAGTCGAAACGATCAATGCTCGCTATGATTTATTGAGACAAAAACTTGAGAAAGAATGGCGTGATGAGCTGCGTCGACTCGAAGATGACCATCAACAGCTTGTTCGTAACACTGAAGGTATTCAAACACGATTGAATGAAGTCGATTATAAATTACAACAATATCGCATTGAGTCTAAAAATCTTAAAGAAGACCGCTGGTCTTTGGATCCGAGGAATTACATCACAAAATAATTATCTCTTTTGTAAATAATTTTAGCATCTAGACAGACGAACGCGTACATCCTAATGTGCATTCTAGCCATTTGGTGTAAAATTTTATATTGTGACTCGCTAAATATAAAAAGGATAAGTTTATGAAAAAAGGAATCTTTTTACTTCTTTTAAGTACACTTCTATTGTCAGTAGTAGGGTGTAATAAAAGTGGTGGAGCTAAAAAATCAAACAACACTTTTTACTACAATCTAAGTGGTACTCCTACAACACTGAACCCGTTATCATCAACTGATGCTTACTCGTCAAATGTTCAAGGTTATGTTTTAGAAGGTCTTCTTAACAAAAATATTGATACAAATGAGTGGGAACCAGGTCTTGCTGAATCATGGTCAATTGAAAATGATGGTTATGATTTTGTTTTCAAAATTAGAGAAGGTGTAAAGTGGCATGATGGAAAGCCATTTACTGTTGAAGATGTAAAATTCTCTTTTGATGCAGTAACTCATCCAGAAAACAAGTATAAGACAGCTCACATGAAGTCTTACTTTGCTAACTTTAAAGAAGCTGTAATTGAAGGTCCAAGAACAATTCGTTTTAAGGCCAACAAAAAGTACTTTGGTAACCTAATGTCTATTGCTAGTGGTGGATACCTTGCAATCGTTCCAAAGCATATTTATGAAAACCCAACTGAAGAAGAAGAAAAAGAACTTAATAAAACTCTTATTGGTACAGGTCCTTATATCTTCAAAGAGCTTAGAAGAGGTAAAGGTATCTCTCTAGTTCAAAATAAAGACTGGTGGGGATACAAGACAGATAATTATAAGAATGATTACTCATATGGTGAAATTTTCATGAGATTTATTAATGAGTCTTCTGTTGCTATTCAGAGACTTGAAAAAGGTGACTTAGACTTTAACTCACTTTCACCAGAAGAATACGAACAAAAAACTAATGGCCCAAGATGGGGTAAAGAAGTTTTAAAAGTAAAAACAGAAAACAAATCAGTTAAAGGTTACGGTTTTGTTGGTTGGAACTTTAAGAGCCCAATCTTTAAATCAAAAGAAGTTCGTAAAGCAATGAACTATCTTATGAACCGTGAAGAGATGAATAAGAAATTCCGTTTCGGATATTCTGTTCTTGCAACTGGTCCTCTATACGTTCAATCTGAATATGCAAATAAAGACGTTAAAGCGATTCCTTTTAATGTTGAAGAAGCAATTAAGATCCTAAAGAATGATGGATGGAAAGATTCAGACGGTGATGCTGTTCTTGATAAAACAATTGATGGTAAGAAGACTAAGCTTGCTTTTACAATCTTAAACCCATCTAAAACTTTCTCAAAATACTTAACTATGTATCAACAAGATGCAAAGAAAGCTGGTGTTGCGATTGAAGTAAAATACATTGAGTGGAACTCTTTCATTAAAGCTCTTGATGAAAGAAACTTTGATGCTGTAACTCTTGCGTGGTCTGGTGGATCACTAGATTGGGATCCAAAACAAATTTGGCACTCAGATTCAGCAGCTAACAATGGTTCTAACTTCATTTCTTACTCAAATAAAGAAGTTGATAAGCTAATTGATCAAGCTCAACTGACTCTTGATAAAGAAGCAAGAAAGACAATGCTTAAAAAAGTATACAAGCTAATTGCTGAAGACTACCCATATATCTTCCTATTTAACGACCGTTATACTTTCTACGGACATACTGAGCGTATGCAAAAAGAGAAAGATACTTATATTTACGGAGTTGGTTACGGAAGTAAGTGGTCGATTAAACCAGCTAAATAAGTAGGAGAGACGACTTGTTTAATTATATCCTTAGAAGATTAATGATTATGATCCCGACGTTGATCGGGGTCAGTATCCTTATGTTTGTGATGGTAAACCTTGCACCAGGTTCTCCAATCGAGCAGAAGCTTCAGCAAATGAGATTTGGTGGAGTTGGTCAAACGACAACTGATACTAGTTCAAATAATGGTGCTGTATCTCAAGAAGTTGTTGAGGCCCTTAAGAAACAATATGGTTTTGATAAGCCACTATACGTTCGTTATGGTATTTGGCTAAAGAATCTAGCTACTCTAGATTTTGGTGAGTCATTTACATACGAAGAGCCAGTAATGGACGTTGTAATGAGTAAGCTACCGGTTTCAATTCAGTTTGGATTGGTCTCATTCATACTATCGTATTTGGTGTGTATCCCGCTTGGAGTTCTAAAGGCAGTTAAAAGTGGATCTCGATTTGATGTCGTGTCTTCGTTTGTTTTATCTGGCCTTTATTCAATTCCATCTTTCATGCTAGGTATCTTACTTCTTGTTTACTTTGCAGGGGATACATTTGTTGACTGGTTCCCAATTGGAGACCTTGTTTCGGATTACTATGATGACTTAAGTATCTTTGGGCAAATCCAAGATAGAGTTTGGCACTTTGTACTTCCTCTTATCGCATATATGGTAGGACAGTTTACAGTACTAACTCTTCTTATGAGAAACTCGATGATTGATGTCATCTCACAAGATTATATCCGTACAGCAAGAGCGAAAGGTTTAGCGGATAGAAAAGTTTACTATAAGCACGCTTTAAGAAATGCTCTGATTCCAATTGTTACTGGATTCGGACACTTCCTATCTCTATTTTTTGCTGGATCTCTTCTTATTGAAAGAATCTTTAACCTAGATGGTATTGGTCTACTTGGTTACCAATCACTTCTAGAAAGAGATTATAACGTAATTATGGGACTGTTCTTTATTCAAACTGTCCTTATGTTCTTAGGTAACCTAATCAGTGACGTACTATACACTGTTGTTGATCCAAGGATTGATTTCTCATGATTGAAAAATTTATTGAAAATGAACTTACACTTAAAAGATGGAGACGTTTTAAGAAAAGAAAGTCTGCAGTAGTTTCTATTGTACTTCTTCTCTTCTCTGTACTTTTAACACTTTCGGCACCGTTGATTGCTAATAGTAAGCCAATCTATATGACGTACCAAGGAAAGTCTTACTTTCCTGTATTTAAAGACTATCATCCAAAGGAATTTGGAATTACGAACGTTTATGTTACGAATTACAGAACTTTAGATATGGATAGCGTTGTATGGCCGCTTGTACAGTGGGACCCATATGAATCAAATCGTGATGTATATGAATATCCAGCTGCACCTAGTGAGACAAATATCATGGGAACAGATGATAGAGGTCGTGATGTATTCACTCGACTACTATATGGATACAAGTACTCAATCGCTTATGCTTTCTTAGTATGGCTTCTTTCAACTATCATGGGTGTATTCTTTGGTGGTGTAATGGGCTACTTTGGTGGGAAAGTGGATTTCTTCGGTCAGCGTGTTGTTGAAATCTTTAGTACGGTTCCAGTATTCTTATTACTACTTACGATGATTTCGATCTTTAAGCCTACACTAACGCTTCTAATTTTCATCTCATCAATCTTTGGATGGATGGGAGTAAGTTACTATGCTCGTGGTGAGTTCTTAAAGAATAGAAAGCAAGAATTCGTAGAAGCTGCACGTGGTATGGGAGCATCAACTTCTCGTATTATCGTTAAGCATATTCTTCCAAACTCTCTAGGTCCGATTATTACTTTCGCACCTTTCTCAATTGCTGCAGGTATCTCTGGTCTTGCTTCACTTGATTACCTGGGGTTTGGTCTTGCAATTCCTACACCTTCTTGGGGAGAGCTTCTTAACCAAGCTCACCAGAACTTTAGAATTGCATGGTGGCTAGCTGTTTATCCTTCAGCTGCACTATTTACTAGTTTATTCTTACTCGTACTTATTGGAGACGGAGTAAGAGACGCACTAGATCCAAAAATGAAATAATGAGGTTGGCGTGAGAATATTCATCTTAGTATTCTCCGCCATTCTTTTCTTTAATTCTCACGCACAAAATTTTCGAGTCCTTTCAACTCTTCCAAGCTTTACTGAGTCAATGTTTTATCTAGATGCTGGAAAACTGTTAGTTGGAGTCTCTGACTATTGTAATTTTCCAGAAGAAGCCAAGCGTTTGCCACGCTATGGGTCTTCATTTGAAATTAATCTTGAGAAGGTTGTAGAAGACAAAATCACGTCTGTTCTGCTTGCTGAAGTTCAAGGCGGACGAGTCAAAAATAATTTAGAAAAATTAGGCGTTGATGTCATCATTACACCATATAAGAAACTTGATGATGCAGTAGGGATGCTTAAAGTTTTTAACGAAAAGTTTAAGCTTAACAAAGATAAGAAAATCGAAGCGTTTTCTAATGAACTGAAATCTCTTTTAAAACCTATATCTAAAGGTAAGAGAGTTCTGATGATTATCGATGAAAAGTTTAAGGATGGTAAACTACATGAGGTTAGGGCCATCGGTATTGATAATTATTATCATGAGATATTAACAAAACTAGGTGCAAAAAATATTGTAGCGGAATCAGGTTACCCTTTAAGGAGTCTTGAGAGCTTACTGACTTCTAATTTCGATTTAATTCTAAGAATATCAGATCGTAAAATAAAGTCAGAACAAGATTGGAAGAATTCTTATTTTAAAGATAAAATTTATCTATACGAAAAAGATTATGCGGTTGTTTTGGGACCTAGGACATTATCGTTAGTTAAAGATTTAAGGGAGATTTTGAAGTGATTAATTGTGAAAAATTATCAATTCAAGATAGGCTATCAGTGAATAGCTTCTCATTTGAATCGGGCCATTGTGGAGTTATCGGCCCAAATGGTGCCGGGAAATCGAGCTTTCTAAAGGCAATTGCTAATCTTGTTGATTTCAATGGAAAATGTCTTGTTGAGGGGGATGTTGCGTATTGTGGTGATAGTGCTTCAATCCAAACTGATATGGATGCGCAAGAAGTTATGTCTTATGCTAGGGGTAGCAAGGCGCAAGACTTAGCTTATCTTAATAAATTAATTAAACACTTTAACTTTGAAAATCTTCTAACTAGAAGAGTGTCAACATTAAGCGGTGGAGAAAGGCAAAGACTTAATCTAATTTGTGCCTTTTATTATGACTGTAAGTTTACTTTACTAGATGAGCCCACAAATTACTTAGATCCAATTTACGTTGAAAGGCTGAGTTGCTTTCTTCAAGAGTATAAAAAAAGCTGCTTTGTTGTTTCCCATGACTTTAACTTCATTATAAATATTTGTGATCGTCTTGTGGCGTTTGAAGACTCTCAAATGAGTTTTGATTCGACTGTAGATGAAGCCGTGTCGACAAAAATCTTTGATAAGATATTTCATAAGAATTTTAACTATCACGTGATTGATAATAAGAGGTATATTCTGTGAAAAAAACAATCCTCTTATATATTGCGGTTATTTTAGCGGTAACACTTACTCCTTTCATAGGCCGAGAAGGAATTATTGACTTAAACGAGCAGGGACTTTATATCCTAGAGAACTTGAGACTCCCTAGGGTTTACTTAGCATTTTTAGTTGGTGGAATACTTTCTGTAATAGGGAGTACAACACAGGTAATTTTTAGAAACCCACTTGCTACTCCATATACTCTTGGCTTTTCGAGTGTGGCCGCCCTTGGGCTTGCTATTGCGGAGCTTGGATTTAATTCTTTTTCTTTAGGGGCTTATATTGCTCTTTCATCAATCTTTCTTCTAATCTTATTATTTCTCTATTTGAATAAGTTCTCGTCTCAAAGAGTATTACTATTTGGAGTTTGTCTTTCTATCTTTTCATCAAGTGCTATAGTCTTTGTTCAAAGTATACTTGGAAATGAAAGCATTGCTAGGCTAATTCGATGGATGATGGGAAGCCTTTCAATTGTAGGGTTTGAGGGTCTTTTATATACAGCACCATTATATATTTTAGGTTTAATATTCTTTGTTATTCATAAGAGAAGTTTAACTCTAATTTCTATTGGAGAAGATTTTGCACAAACGAGGGGAGTGCCAACTCGTAAGGTAAATGCAACACTAATACTTGTTTCAAATATACTAATTGCAGTTGTCGTATGGCAATGTGGCCCGATTGGTTTTGTTGGCTTGATTATTCCACATATTACAAGGCGACTTGTAAGTGCTAACTATGAAAGAAGCTTAATGCCTACTTTTATCTTAGGGGGGGGCTTCTTAGTACTATGTGATTTTATTTCAAGAATAGTTTTGGCAAATAGTATTATACCAATTGGTGCAATTACGGCGTGTGTTGGAGCACCTGTTCTGGCACTCCAACTATTTAAACGAAGCGAATCTTAATTTCTTTTTATTTCTTCAAGTTTTACGATGGCCTTTTTAAGTGCAGAACCTCTTCGGTAAAGAACTTCTACGTTATCGCCAACTTTATATTCATAAAGAGTATTAAAGATATCATCGAAATCATTTATTTCTTTTCCATCAATCTTTAAAATAACATCTCCTAGAATAATACTTCTTGTACGTGGATCTTGTTCTAGACCTCTTAATCCCGCTTTTGCAGATGGCCCATCTGGTCGAACACTTTGAATCGGAAGTCCCTTTTCAACATCAATACCGTAGAAGTATGAGAGCTCTCTTTTTTCTGCAATGGCTATACCAAGACCTGGTCTTTTCACAATTCCGTATTTAATTATTTGTGGCACTACTTTACTTACAATATTTATAGGAATAGCAAAACCAACACCTGCCGAAGAGCCAGAGTTTGAAAAGATCATTGTATTGACACCAATTACATTTCCTGAAGAATCAAATAGCGGTCCTCCTGAATTTCCAGGGTTAATTGAAGAATCTGTTTGTAACATTCCTCTAATTTCAACTCCACCAATGCCTTGAATTCCTCGATTTTTAGCCGAGATAATCCCTGTTGTTACCGTTGCATCAAGACCAAATGGCGAACCAATAGCAATGGCCTTTTGACCAACCCTAACTTTATCAGAGTCTCCTCGATTTAGTGGCTTAATATCTCTTGGGATTTCTAATAACTTCAAGACAGCAATATCTTTTGCTGGCTCTGTTCCGATGAGTTTTGCTTTATATTCTTTTTTATTGTTATTAAATCTTACTAAGAAGTTATCTCCACCTTCGACTACGTGAAAGTTTGTAATGATGTGCCCTTTATCATCCCAAACCCATCCTGAACCTTCACCTTTAACGACTTGTTTATTTGTCATCGAAAAGAAGAAGCCACTTCTTGCTCTCATGCGACCTAGGGTCGAAATATTTACGACTGAATTCACTGAACGATCGAACACTGAAATAGTATTACGTTCACTTTCTAATATCGCCTTATTTTCATCAAACAAAGCCTTTGAATTTAGGGATGTTAGTAGAATAAGAATTAAAAAGAATGGCCTTAAATTGCTTTTCATAATATTCCTCATTATCTCTTTTTGACGCTCATTTCATTATACATATATAATCATAGTATAAAAAATTTTGTAACACAGAAATGTCAAATTTCTGTAAGAATTCTGAGGTCACTCGTGGATATTAATTATTTTAATCGTTATACAAATCAAATGGAAGTGGAGAAAGTTTACGGGGATGCTGCTATTAATTTCCTCTATGGAAATCCTCTTGGAAAGCTAATCTCTGGCGCAATTACTTCATCAATTGTCTCGTGTATGTATGGCGAAATTCAAAATATGAACTTTACTAAGAATAAGGTTCCAAAATTTGTAAAAGATTATCAAATAAATATGGATGATTTCCTTCCAACTGAAGGACGTTCAAAAGATGACCCTTATGGCAGCTTCAATGAATTTTTTATTCGTAGGTTTAAAGAAGGAAAGAGGCCATTCTTAGATGAAGCTGATTCGATGTCTGCGTTTGCTGAAGCAAGATACTTTGGATATGAATCAATTAATAACCAAGTTAAGATACCGGTTAAGGGCAAATTTTTAAATTCAACGGAGTTATTACAGAATTCTAAGTGGGAAAGTGTTTTCGAAGATGGACCACTTCTTCTCGCTCGATTATGTCCTGTTGATTATCACCGTTTTCACTATCCTCTAGATGGTGAAGTGATTGATTACTACAAGATTGGTGGTGGATATCATTCAGTAAACCCACTTGCTCTACGTAAGAAAAATGATATTTTTTCTACAAATATCCGTGAAGTAACAGTTATGCAAACTAAAGAGTTTGGCAAAATTGCATACGTTGAAGTTGGTGCAACGATGGTTGGCCGTATTGTACAATCAAGTGATTTAACAACATTTAAAAGAGGCGATGAGAAAGGTTATTTCTTATTCGGTGGCTCTACTGTCATTGTTATTGGTGAGAAAGGTAAGTGGTCACCAACATCAGATATCCTAAATAATACAAAGAACGGAATTGAAACTTATATTCATTTAGCAGATAAAGTTGCACAAACTGGAAAGTGATCTGATGGGTAAATCCCCTCAGAGCTTTCTTTATGAAGGTGAATTCCTTCGCACTTTAAAGTATCTTTTGAGTGAAGAATCCAGTCAATTCGAGAACCATCTTCACGAAATCCTTTGAAGCTATGATGACTCTCACACTCTTCATGCCCCAGGTCTAGCCATGGATCAGTAAGATTGAGGTCACTTTCATCTAGTACTTTCCTAACTTTTTCAAAAGGTGACTCATTAAAGTCTCCAGTTAAAATAATAGGATAGTCAGCTCTTACTTTTTCAATTTCACTAATTAGGACTTTGATTTGTTCCTTTCGTGTATCAGATTCAAGGTGATCTAAATGAGCATTCACAAAGAAGTAGTGTTTTCCATTTTCCTTGGCCTTAAGAATCGCCCATGTACAAAGTCTTGGAAATGCACTTCCAAATGATTTCGACGCAGCAATATAAGGTGTTTCAGAAAGCCAAATGTCTCCTGAATTTATTAATTCAAAGATATCTGGTCGATAATAAAGAGAAGGATACATTCTATCATCAATCCACTCACGATTTGAATCAATGATCTCAAGTCCATCTAAGAGCTCTTGGAAATCTCTTAATTGGGGCTCCCAGCCTTCTTGGGTTCCAATAACATCTGGTCGATAGGCATTCAGTGCGTTTGCAAGGATAACACGTCTCCCATCCCATGAATGAACTCCATCGGCAGGGTTATTAAATCGAATATTTGAAGAAATTACAGTGAAATTAAACATATTCCATTAATGAAAACATATTTTTCATCAATAGAAAAATAGAAAACTCCGCAATCGACACAAGTAGTTAAAAACTGACTTTTTTATTAAAAATGGGCCAGTTAAGGAGGTCTTATGGTTCAACAAGAGCAATTAATTAAAGAAATTAAAAAACGTTATCCAAAGCATACATACAAGCAGTTGGGAGAGATGTTTCAGATGCAAACGACACGTCTATTTAGATTAATGAATGGCGCAGAAATGAGAACTAGTGAGTATTTTAAGATAAAGGAAAAGCTAGAGATTAATTCTTCGGAACTTAGTTCATTAATTCAATTCTTAGAAAAGCATTCATTCAGCTTAAGTCGTAACGATTGTAATGAAATTGTGAGTAACTTAGAAGAAAAGTTTTTTATTAGAAAGTTAACAGGGTTATAGGGAGAGAATATGTCACGTTTATTAATGGTAGAAAGAGCAATTTTAGAAGTTTGTGGTAAGTCTCAAAAAACAATATTTCAAATCTCTAATGAAACAGGAATGAGTTTATCTTTAGTGGGGAGCTTGTGTGTTCGCTTAAATAAGAAGGGCATACTAAAGAGGCAAGATAGTACATATTCGCTTAATAAAGATGCCCAAGGTTTAATGATTGCAAATGCAGTAGAGAATGTCAGAAAAGAAGTAAATGAAGTGGCCAGTTCAATTGTAGAAAATTATTTTAGTCAGAAAGAAAATCGATCATTAAAACTTCAAAAAGTTTATGTAAACAAAACAGAAGAGCTTATTCTTAATTCAATGCTTGATCAGTTAAATAGTTTTGTTGAGGAGCTTCAGCGTAATTACAAAAAAAGTTCAAATAATATTGTGAAAAAACAAAAGGTTTTACTTTGGGGACATGGTAATTATTCAGACATAATTAATAGCTCTTTAAACTTAGCGAAGTAATATTAATAATGTCTAAAATTAGCCAACGTAGCCAAAATCATTAAGCATTTTGGCCACAAGTTCTTTTAATTGATATTTTAAAATCTTATTTTCAGGAGACAGTGTAGAACATTCGATATAGCCAATCATTGTTTTAAAATCTGTCTCTCTTTCATTTTCCTTTAGCCATGAATCAAATGTGAGGATGGCCTCAATCCAAGCACGAACAGAGTATTGAGTTTTATCAATAAGACTAAATAAGAGTTCACCATTTTCTTTCTGACTTGGTGAAGATTTCAGATGCTTTTGTAGGTAACTAAAGATTATTTTTATCTCATCTTCAGAATGTATATTCTCTAACAGAAGATTAAGCCTTTCATCAGAAAGGAAGGCCACTGGATATTGTGCTCTGAGTCTTCTAAAATACTTTTCAATCATAGTGCCTAACATGGTGTGCAAACGAGTTATTTTGTTCTAAACTAGCAAAGTTAATTATATCTAATTTAGCAAGGGTTTTTCATGTTTGAAACTATTAAAAATATATGGCCACTAATCCATCGCCATCGCGCCAGAGTGATCGGAAGTATGATCTTCGGTATTGGTATGGCCTTAATTAAGGGTGGTCAAATGGCGCTAATTAATCCTCTTTTCACAAAGGGGCTTTCGCCAGAATCAACACTTGAGGAGATTCTTGGAATTGTAGGATTAGCTTGTTTACTTGCACTTATTAATTTACCTGTTCGCTTCTTTCATTTCTATTGGATGCAATTTGCAATGAACGATGCTGTATGTGAAATCAGAACAAAGATTTATTCAAAGATTCAAGATATTCCAATTTCATTTTATACGACGACTAAGCAAGGTGACGTTATTTCAACAATCTTAAATGATACGATGATTTACTCGCAGGGGATAAGTGGTCTTCTTACATTATTAAGAGAGCCGATCACATTATTTGTTTTATTAGGATATGCCTTCTATCTTGATTGGCAACTAACACTTGTTACATTTGCACTTCTTCCTATTATGCTTTTAATTTTTGGTTTCTTTGGAAAGAGAGTAAAGGCACACCAATCAGATGTTCAGTCGAGACTTTCTGATATGACTCATGTCATTGGCGAAGGTGTTGGTGGACAAAAAATTATCAAGGCTTTTAATCTTCAAGATTATACGAGGGATTTCTTTAAAGGATATCAGAATAGCTTTTTTGAATTTCAAATGAAATCAGAAGTAATGAGACAAATTTCACACCCTTTAGTTGAATTTATGACAACTCTAATCCTTTCTTCAGTTATCGTTTTTGCTCAGGTGAAGATTACTGGAAATGCAATGACAACAGGTGAGTTCATTACTTTTATTGCAATTATGGCAATGATCCAAGATCCGATTAGAAAGACAAATGAAGCAAATTTAAAAATTAGCCAGGCGCAAGCTGCGGAAAAACGTATTTTTAAATTTTTAAAAGTTGAAAATGAAAAAGATGACGGTAAAAATGAGCATTCTGAATTAAGTGATAAAATTTCTTTTGCAAATTTAGACTTCTCTTACGGTGATCATCAGGTCATTAATAATTTGAGCTTTGATATAAATAAAGGTGAAAAGGTTGCTTTAGTTGGGCTTTCAGGCTCTGGTAAGTCGACTCTTATTAATGTTCTTCTTGGACTTTATCCTGTTAAAAAAGGAAGTTATAAAATCGATGGTATTGATTCAAGTGATTTCAAATTAAAATCACTACGCCATTATTTCGGCTTAGTTTCGCAAGATATCTTCCTGTTTAATACAACGATAAGAGAAAATTTAACTCTAGGTAAGGAAGTCAATGAAGCTCAAATTCAAGAAGCATTAAAAGTGGCCCATGCGATAGAGTATATTAAAGAGCTTCCAGAAGGGCTAGAAACAGTTATCGGTGATCGAGGGGTAAGACTATCTGGTGGACAAGCACAACGTTTAACAATCGCTCGTGCTTATCTTCAGGATAATGATGTCTTCTTATTTGATGAAGCGACTTCTGCTCTTGATAATGAATCAGAGAAAGTAGTTCAACAGTCGTTAAATGAGCTTGCAAAAAATAAGACAGTTATTGCTGTTGCACACAGACTTTCAACTATTCAGAACTATGACAAAATCATTGTATTAAAAGATGGAAGAATGATTGAGCAAGGCCGTCATGATGAACTAATGAACCTTGATGGCGAATATAAAAAGTTATATGAACTGAGTATGAAGTCTTAACTTCATACTCAGTAGGTATTGATTAGAATGGTAGTCGTTTTCCGGCCCTAAATGGATAAATCCATTCTGGTTCTTCTTCATTTAAATGTTGTCCATTTAAAACAATCTTATACTTTTCAACAAAGTCCTTTGTGAACCTTTCAATTGAATAGTTTTCGATTACATGATTTCTAATAAAGTCTCGATCGAATTCTTCTGCACCATTTTTAAAGTATTGAATAATCTCTTCATGGCTATAAAAAGTTCTTCCAGTTCCTTTTACGATTAGATCAGGAAGTGAACCGAAGCTAGAACCAAATACAGGTATACCTTGAGTCATTGCTTCAATAATAGCAATTCCAAAAGGCTCATGCCATCTAACTGGAAATAGTAAGGCGTCGCATTTTTGCATGATCGACAACTTATTATCACCCCCAACCATACCATGGTTGTGGATAAGAGGATGAATTCCAAGTATTGAGTTTCCACCACAGATGTGTAGATGCTTATTTGTTTTTAGAGCTATTTTTAAGGATTGCTTTAAATTTTTTACTCGCCATGATGCTTTTGCAAGAAAGAGAAGGTGTTCTATTTCTGTTATCTTATTACTTGTGTAATTGATAGGGTATTCTCTCATGTCGACAGCGTTATTTACATAAGATGTACTATTATGATTTCTTGCATGTGACTTCGAGCAAAATACCGTATTACGATCATGCTTTTCACCAGGGAAGCCATTCCCTTGGACATTTAATACGTATGGTACATCGATTCTAATTTTCTCAGGAAATGAGACGTGTACAATATCGATATTATCGGGAACAAGTTTTTGCCAATCTTCGCCTTTGTTCCATACAATATGCTTGATTCCGTGCTTTGTTACTTCACTCTCTTTTGGTCCAATAAACGTTACTTGATGTCCTTGTCTAACTAGTTCAAGCATGTGCCAAAAAACGGCCCTTTCAATTCCACCATATTTCTTTACTGGAAGAACTTTATGGTGATGGATACATACATGCATTTCTGCTCCTTATAGTATTGGCCTAAGCCATTTTTTAGTTATTTCTAGGTCCTGAGCTTTTACTTTTGAGTAATGCTCAATTTGGTCCTGGGCAATGTTTAGAATATTAAAATATTTAGCACAAGGGTTAAAGAAGATGTAGCCAGAAACTGAACTAGCAGGATACATCGCAAAGTTCTCTGTTAAGTATGCGCCAGTATTTTCTTGTACATTCATAAAATCCCACAGCTTCGCTTTTTCTGTATGGTCAGGGCATGCAGGGTAGCCAGCTGCTGGTCGAATACCAATATATTTTTCTTTAATAAGTTCATCTAAAGAAAATTCACGCTCTTCTTCGATTCCACACATCTGACGTGCTCTTTCGTGAATTAACTCTGCATATGCTTCAGCAAGACGATCTCCTACGGCCTTAACCATAATTGAAGTATAATCATCACCACTTTCTTCAAAAGTTTTAGCATACTTCTCAACTTGATCTCCCATTGTGACAACAAATGATCCAATATAATCCTGCTTTTCACCCTTTGGTAGGATGTAGTCGGCCAGAGATAGATAAGGGCGATCTTTTTGTGTCTTTTCTTTTTGTTGCCTTAGGAAATTGAAAGTACCAAATTCATTCATATTTTCATCGAGTAGGATAACATCTTCATCTTTTGAATAAGCTGGCCAAAATCCTAGGACTGCTTTTGGAGAAAAGCGATTGTTCTCAATAATATCGTCTAGGATATTTTGAGCTTCGTTATAGAGTTTTTTGGCTTCTTCTCCATAATCTTTATGCGATAAGATATGAGGGTAGAGACCTTTTAGTTCCCATGTCCAAAAGAAAGGTGACCAGTCGATATACTTTGCAATTTCAGCAACACTAATATCGTCAAACTTCTTAGCGCCAATGAATGGAGGTGTGAATTCGACAAATGTTTGTCTTGGGTCAACTCTTAAGTGATCACGGGCCGCTTCTAATGAAACCGTCGCTTGGCCACTATCTTTCTTATTTTCAAAATATTCTTTTGTTCTTTTTTGTGACTCTTTAAGATCTTTTAAAAAATCATCTCTTAGATTAGTACTTAAAAGGCTATTACAAATTCCAACTGTTTGAGAGGCATCCCCAACGTGAACGACAGGACTTGTACACTCAGGTGCAATTTTTACTGCAGTATGAGTTTTAGAAGTGGTAGCACCGCCTATTAAAACAGGTACTTCAAGACCTTGACGATTGAACTCTGCTACGTTGTGAATCATCTCATCAAGTGAAGGCGTGATAAGGCCACTTAGTCCAATGAATTTGGCTTCGTGTTCTTTGGCAGCTTTAATAATTTCTTCACAGCTAACCATAACCCCAAGATCAACAACGTTATAGCCATTGCAAGCGAGAACAACACCAACAATATTCTTTCCGATATCGTGAACATCACCTTTAACTGTTGCAATAACAAATGTATTCTTTTTACTTTTCCCGTCAGCATCCTTTTCCATAAATGGTTCAAGGTATGCAACAGCCTGTTTCATAACACGTGCACTTTTAACAACCTGTGGAAGAAACATTTTACCTGCACCAAACAGATCACCTACAACTCTCATCCCATCCATTAGAGGGCCTTCGATGACATTTATGGGAGCACCTAGCTCTTGTCTTGCTTGTTCGACATCTTCTTCAATGAATTTACCGATACCTTTTACAAGTGCGTGGGTGATACGCTCTCCAAGATTTCCTTCACGCCAAGTTAAATCGTCTTCTTTTGCCTTTGATTTTACACCTTTAAATTTTTCAGCATATTCGATTAAGTCATCAGTTGCACTTTCAGAACGGTTGAAAAGGACATCTTCAATTTTCTTCATTAGCTCAGGTTCAACGTTCTCGTAAACTTCGAGCATTCCCGCGTTTACAATTCCCATATCTAGGCCTGCTTTAATCGCATGGTAGAGGAATGAGCTATGCATAGCCTCGCGTACAATATTATTTCCACGGAATGAGAAAGATATATTTGAAATACCACCACTAGTTAAAGCGCCTGGACATTTTTCTTTTATTTCTCTTACCGCTTCGATGAAGTTTATCGCGTAGTCATTATGTTCTTCAATTCCTGTTCCAACTGTTAGTACATTTGGGTCAAAGATAATATCTGTGGCCGGGAATCCTACTTCTTCAGTTAGAATTTTAAAGGCGCGTTGGCATATCGAAACTTTTTCTTCTTTAGATGCAGCTTGTCCCTTTTCATCAAATGCCATGACAACAACGGCCGCTCCATATTGAAGGATCTTTTTCGCATGTTCTTTAAAAACTTCTTCACCTTCTTTTAATGAGATTGAGTTAACAATCCCTTTTCCTTGAATGCACTTAAGCCCTTCTTCGATGACCTCCCACTTAGATGAGTCGATCATAATAGGAACCTTACAAATATCTGGCTCAGATGCAATTAGGTTTAAAAATTTAACCATACAAGCTTTAGAGTCGAGGAGACCTTCGTCAAAATTCACATCGATGATATTTGCTCCATTCTCAACCTGCTGTCGGGCAATATCCAAAGCTGCTTCAAAGTTTTCTTCACGAATAAGGCGTGCAAATCTTGGTGAGCCTGTCACGTTTGTACGTTCTCCAACCATGATGAATGGACGCTCTCCTGTATAATCAAGATTTAACGGTTCAAGTCCTGAAAGTCTTTGCGTTTTAGGTAGATCGTGTTTTTCGCGAGGATTGATATCTTTTAGATGATTGTAAATAGCGTTGATATGATCAGGAGTTGTTCCACAACAACCTCCAACAATATTAACGAGCCCCGATTCTGCAAACTCTTCAAGAAGAGCAGCTGTCTCATTTGGCTTTTCATCATAACCTGTATCACTTAACGGATTAGGAAGTCCTGCATTAGGGTAACAAGATATCAAGCAGTTTGAAACTCTTGATAACTCTTCAATATATGGGCGCATCTCTTGTGCACCAAGTGCACAATTGATACCAACACTAAGTGGCCTAGCATGTTCAACTGAGTTCCAAAAAGCTTCAACAGTTTGACCTGATAGAGTTCTTCCAGATGCATCTGTAATAGTTACAGAGAGCATAATTGGAGTATCAAGGTTGTTATCATCTAAATACTTTTTCATTGCAAAAATTGCAGCTTTTAAATTTAGTGTATCAAATGAAGTTTCAGCCAAAAGAAGATCGGCTCCGCCGTCAATTAGTCCTTTTGTTTGCTCATAGTAATTATCGACAAGTTCATCAAATGTAATACCTCTAAAAGCAGGATTATTCACATCAGGTGAAATCGAAGCTGTTTTATTTGTTGGACCTAGAGCACCTGCAACATAACATTTGCGCTCCGGATTTTCTTTCATGAATTCAAGACAAGCCTCTTTGGCAATCTTGGCCGCTTCCACATTTAGTTCATATGCAATTTCACTTAAGTGATAATCGTCTTGAGCTATTCTCGTTGCCGAGAAAGTATTTGTTTCAATAATATCTGAACCAGCAGCAAGGTATTTTGTATGAATCTCTTTAATAACTTCTGGTTTAGTAAGATTTAATAAGTCGTTATTTCCTTTCAAGTCTATCTTAGTATCTTGAAAGCGATTTCCTCGAAAATCTTCTTCTGTTAGATGGTATTGTTGGACCATTGTTCCCATAGCACCATCTAGAAAAAGAATTCTATTCTTTAGTGTTGATTCTAATTCACTACGAATATCTTTCATTAATATATACCTTTTAAAACTTCTGAAACATTTGCACTATCATTCATTACATAGAAGTGAACTGAAGGAACATTTGCATTTAGTAATTCTTCCGTTTGTTTTCTTGCCCATTTAATTCCGATTTCTTTAATATGTTCTGAATTTTCTGTCGCTTCATTTACGAACTCATCTGGGAAGTCTACATAGAAGTGCCTTGGTACATTTGAAAGCTGTCCCATGCTCTTAATGACTTTAATTCCTGGAACAATTGGACACGTGATTCCAGCTTCACGACATTTATCAACAAATTCAAAATACTTCGTATTATCAAAGAACATCTGTGTAACGATATAATCAGCACCAGCATCAACTTTCTCTTTTAGGTACTTTATGTCTGTCGCTAGATTTGGAGCCTCGAAGTGTTTTTCTGGATAGCCTGCAACACCAACAGAAAAGTCTAGAGGTAAGCTATTTGAAATATCATCAAGATAGATACCTTTTTTTACGTTATCAATTTGCTCAACAAGGTCTTTTGCATAGAAATTTCTTTGGCGAGAAAGATCGTATTTTTTATTATAGTTAAGGGCGTCTCCACGTAAGGCCAAAACATTATGAATACCGAGGTAGTTAAGTTCAATTAGAGCATCCTCAGTCTCCTCTTTGGTAAAACCTTGAGTTAAAAGGTGAGTAACTGTATCGATTTTAAATCGATTTTGAATAACTCCACAGATCCCAACTGTTCCCGGTCGTTTCTTGTAGATCTTTCTCTCAACTGAGCCATCATTTTTTTCGTTATAATATGCTCCTGCTGAGTGTGCTGTTACGTCAATCCATGACGGATTAAATGGCAAGAGCTCCTTAACGATATCCGTTACAGCTGAAATATTTTTTCCTCTTGGTGGAGGTACAATTTCAAAACTAAAAAGTGGGCTCGTCGCCTTGTCGATGTGCTCGATAACTTTCATTCGTGTATTTCCCTATGTGTAAATTAGACACCTTATTTTAATCATTTATGAGCAATAAGAAAAGGCGAGGGCCCCTTTTTCTGGGGCCTTAGGTTAATTCGAATGAATCAGGTAAATGGAATATTTAGATAACTTTAGAGGTTAAATGGGGGGAGCTAGAAAGCATCATGTTTGCTTCTAACTTGAAGGATTTTTAACCTATGGCCGAATATATTTGGACTTTTTTCACAAATGAAATGAGTGATCTATTCCACAATGAAATATATTGCCTAAATTCAGGTGCTTATGAGTTTCACGATGGGCCAAAAACTGTTATCATATTTATTAGAGGATGATTTGATGAATCAGGATCAGATTTACCATTTAGAAAGTGAGTTTATTAGAGTTTCAGTTACGAAGCAGGGAGCTGGGCTATTATCAATATTTGATCTTGAATCATATGTTGAATATCTATGGCAAGGTCATCCAACTCTAAACCCTTGGAAGCCACAAATAATTTTTCCAATTGTAGGAAAACTTAAGGATGACCAGTATTGGTTAGGTCGAAAATACTATCACATGCAAAAGGATGGCTTTCTTAAAGACCTTCAATTCGAAGTCAAAAATCATCGTAAAGATCGAATTACCTTCGTTCATACGAATAGCCCCGATACAGAGCTTATATTTCCATTTCGCTACAGTATTGAAGTTACTTATATGGTTTATGGGCCAAAACTTACAGTTTCTTTTGTTATTAAAAACCTTGATAAAAAAGAAATGTTCTTCTCTTTAGGCTTTGCTCCAACTTTCAATGTTCCTTTAGGACCAGAAGGGCATGATGATTGCTTTATTGAGTTTTCAACTCAAGAAGAGCGTGGAGCGTATTTTCTTGAAAATGATTTAGTTAACTTTCATGATGCGGATAATAAAAAAGTTGTTCAAGATTGTCGTGTTTTCTTCACTCAAGAAAATTTTAGAGGTGGAGAAATGGTATTTAAGGATATTAAGTCAAAGAGTATCGCTCTTAAGAATATTTTAAATGAGAAGTCGGTTAATATAGATCTAGGGAATATTCCATATTTATCAATTTGGACATATCCAGGTGCGAACTTTGTTAGGATTGCGCCAGCCTTTGGAGTTACTGATGCACTAGATTCAAATAATGACTTTTATACGAAAGAGGGACTAATCGATTTAGAGCAAGAAAAGACCTTTAAGCACGAGTTCGTCTTTCACATAAGATAGTCATATCCACTAGGACCAATAATGTATCGAAATGAATTAGAAGAAATAAAGAGCAGTATTCATACTAAACTCGACACAATGGTGTGGGGTGATATGTCTATTGAAAGAAAGGCCGATAAGAGTATTGTAACTGAATTTGATATTTTTGTGTCTGATCAAGTGAAAAAGGTTTTTCATGAATCAAATTTTGATTTTAATTTCTTTTCAGAAGAGGACCAAGAGAGCTTTGAGTTTCCTGTCATTGTTCTAGACCCAATTGATGGTACTCGAGAATTTGCCAAGGGGTACGGTGAATGTGCTGTATCTTTAGCTATTTTATATTCTGCTGATATTCACGATGATCGAAACTTTGGTTGGATTTATAATCCTTTTACTGGATTTGAGATTACAAGTGATGTGAAATATCCACTTGGAAGTCGCCATGCTCATGCTGAGGCGGTAAATATTATGATCTCCCGTTCAGAGTGGGAGAAGGGTGCTAATAAATTAGATTTTAAGCATAACTTCAGGATAACTCCACTAGGTTCAATTGCATTTAAATTAGGTCTTCTCGCAGCAGGTGCAGCAGAATGTGTAATCTCATTTCGAGATAAGAATATTTGGGATATTGCTGCTGGAGTAATTATTTGTCACTCTAGAGGAATCTACTCAGATGAGATTGATGATCTTTCAACAAAGAAGTTAAAAGGACCATTCATCTTCTGTCGAGATGAGTTAAAAGAAGCTGTTCATAAAGAAGTGAATCGTTTAAAAAATTCTTAGTTAAATAACTCTTCAAAATCTTTCATTGTGAGTTTTCCGCTGAATAGTTCTTCATCATCTTCAGGAAGAAGTTCTTTGAATAGCTCACGTTTGATATCTTGTAATTTTAAGACTTTCTCTTCAACTGAACCTTTAATAATAGGTCTAAATACGTTTAGAGTATTTTTCTGACCAATACGATAAGCTCTGTCGATCGCTTGAGATTCAACAGCTGGGTTCCACCAAGGATCCATAATGAAGACATAGCTTGCTGCTGTTAAGTTAAGACCAACACCCCCGGCCTTTAGAGAAATAAGGAAAAGCTTTGTTTTCCCACTTTGGAATTCATCTACTGCTGCTTGTCTCTTCTTAACATTCAGAGAACCATCAATTCGAGAATACTTCCAACATTGGCTATCAAAAGCAGAACCAATGATATCAAGATAAGTCGTAAATTGTGAGAAGACGATAACTTGGTGACCTTCTTCAACGATTTGTTCTAAACTTTCAATTAGGTAGTCAACTTTTGTTGAAGTAAGACTTCTAATATCCTTTGTCGTTTTATTGCTATGATTTTGCCACAGACAACTTTGACGTAATTCAAGAAGCCCTTTGAGAATTTCTCCATACTTCTTGTTCTTAGGAGCATTATTAATATTATCTTTAATTGATTGTAATTTGTTTTTGTAAAACTCGTCTTCGCCTTCATCAAAACTAAGGAGAACATTATTCTCTATTTTAGGAGGAAGGTCTGTGAGAACTTGATTCTTCGTACGCCTAAGGATAAATGGGGCGGCAGTTTTTCTCGCGTATACTCTTGATTTAGGAGTAGAGCTAGATCTTAAGAATCTTAGATCTCCCCAGATACCAGGTATACTAAGATCAATAATATTAAAGAATTCAGCAAGATCGTTTTCAACAGGTGTACCCGTTAGGCAGATTCTAAAGTCTGCATTGATTTTTCTTGCAGATGACGCTCCAAGTGAGCGCATATTTTTAAGGTGCTGAACTTCATCCAGAACGAGTACATCATAATGTGATTCTTCAAATTCAGCTTCAAGTTCTCTTTTTAAGATTCCATATGAAGTTAGGATTACTTTCGCTTTGCTATCTTCAGGTAATTCTCTGTCTGCACCGTGGAAGATATGAACATCGATATCCGAGAATTTTTTAAATTCATTTTCCCAGTTAAGTAGTAGGGAAACTGGACAAACAATTAAAACTTTATCGATCTTATCGTAGATACTCTCAATAAAGGCGATTGTTTGAATTGTCTTACCAAGACCCATGTCATCTGCAAGACAGGCCCCAAGCTTATTTTCATGAAGGAACTTAAGCCAATTGTAACCAGTCTTTTGGTATGCCCTAAGAGTTGAACCTAGATGTTCAGAGATAGGGTAGTCTGGAATACCTTCTAGATTTTGAAGTCTTTCACAAAGCGCAATTTCTTCTTCTGTAAGCGCTCCTTCTAGACCAATTTTCTTAAGTTCAAATAATTCAAAAATTCTGGCACGAGAAAAAGGTAAGATAAATTTTTTAAATTTTCCATCTTGTATCTCTTCTTTTGCTTCAAATTTTGTATATTTTTGTACAAATTTTAAAAGATCTTTTTGCTCATTGTTTAGTAAGATGACACCATCTTTAGTAATGGCAATACTATTGTCCAAATCGACGTTCTTGAGGACTTCTTGGTCGACGTCATTTATTTCTAGTTCTAAATCAAACCAACCTGAGCGCCCAATTTGCTTTCTTTCAAAGCGTATTCGCGAGTTCCAGTTTTTGATTTCATTATTATTATAGAAAATTTCAACACCGTAAGGTTTTGTTACCGTAAATAACTTAGAAAGACCTTGAGTGATTTGCGACATTGATACCTGAAAGATAACTTCATTAGTATCTCTGTAAAGGTAAGAGTAGCGGAAAAAGTGATCTCCAAATTCTGTTACCATGACTTTAAATAAAAGGCGTTGAAGCTTATTATCATATTTATAAAGCTTATGATTTTCGTGATCAAAGCTCAGCGTATAGTCTTTACTAACAACTTCTGAAATAAGGCGAATCCACGAAGACTTTTTCGATTTTCCTGATAGTGACTTTTTATAACTATCAACACCTGTTTCAAAGTAGTGTTGAACTTCTCTTAGGAAGTGATAGGCTTCAATCTTCTTTCTAAAAAGATCAAGATAGCCACCTTCAAAAGTGAGAGAGGCCATAAATTGTGGAGGCCTAGTCCTCTTATCTTCCTTATTGAAAAATTCAATTGAGAAGTTGTTGTAACCCTTTCTTTGAGAGTTGTTTATATAAATTCTTAAGTCAGGAGACTCAATACTTGAAATATCGAATTGGTTTCCTTCAACTTCAAATGCGATATATTTTTCTAGCCTTTCTGAATAAGCCAGATTTAAGGCATCATCGATTTTATATGATGTTAAGTTTGATCTTAGAGTCGAAAAGAACTCTTTTAGTTCACTTGGTAGCGAATATAAATGACCAGTATCCCAATTAAATAAATATATACTTTCAAAAATACTAATATTTCGATGAGTTTTTCCCTCATCATCGAGTAAGGCAAAACGAATACTCGATTTTAAGTCATCCTGAAAATCAACACGTTGCTCTTTATTTGGAGCAATATTGAAAACAAGTTTCCCAGAAAGATTTTCAGGGATAGGGAATTCAATAGTTTTCTTAGATGTTAAAGAATAGTTTAGTGTAGAGTATGTCGGGCCATGAGGTGCATTTTCTAGCTCGTGTGGTCCACTAAGAATTGTTCCATACTCAAGAGGGTAAACACCATATCCTCCAATTGGTGGAAGGTGTGTACTTGTATCTGACTGATCGTTTGTTGTCGCAATATAGTACATAAAGAGCGCAGCTGTATGGTGACAGTGCTTTTCTTTTGTCCACTCTAAACAGTCACATGAAGTTGAGAGTGGAGACTCGTCAGTTCCCTCAAGTCTTTTCTTGTAAACAACTTTAGACTCATAAGGACGGTCTTCTTTGATAATACCTGTTGTAATTAGGTAACCATCAAGACTTCCTTTCTTAAATGAAAGAGAGACCTTCCCAAGGCTGAGAACTTTTCTGGCCTTTGAAATTGCCAGAGTTGAAAAATATTTTTTTGCTAGGTCGAGTCCAGGTTCTTGTGTCATATATTACTTTTATGTCTAAAAGCCTTATTATAACGCAAAATTAAGGAATGTAATAGTTTTAGTTAGCTCAAGTAATAAGGCCCCTTAATAGGGGCCTGAATTACTTAGTTATTTTCGATATATGACTTAAGAAGTTTTGCTCGAGAAGGATGTCTTAGCTTGCGAAGTGCTTTTGCTTCGATCTGTCTAATACGTTCACGAGTTACGAAGAAGTCTTGTCCAACCTCTTCTAGAGTGTGGTCAGATTTCTCACCAATACCAAATCTCATTCTTAGAACTTTTTCTTCTCTTGGAGTAAGAGTTGAAAGTACTGAACGAGTTTGCTCAGATAATGTAATGCTCATTACAGCATCTGCAGGTGAAATAATTTTCTTATCTTCAATGAAGTCTCCTAGAGAAGAATCTTCTTCCTCACCAATTGGTGTTTCAAGAGAGATTGGCTCTTTAGAGATCTTTTGAACTTTCTTAACCTTATCAACAGGCATTTCCATCTTCTCAGCAATTTCTTCTGGAGTTGGCTCACGCCCAAGTTCTTGGATAAGTTGTCTTTGAGTTCTAACCATCTTGTTGATTGTTTCAATCATGTGAACTGGGATACGGATTGTTCTTGCTTGGTCAGCAATGGCACGAGTAATGGCCTGACGAATCCACCAAGTTGCATAAGTTGAGAACTTATAACCACGACGGTACTCAAATTTATCAACAGCTTTCATAAGACCGATGTTACCTTCCTGAATTAGATCAAGGAATTGTAAACCACGGTTTGTATATTTCTTAGCAATAGAAACAACAAGTCTTAAGTTTGCTTCAACTAGTTGAGCCTTCGCGCGGTCAGCTCTTTCTTCACCATTAGTGATAATCTTGTAAACTGTTTCGATATCATCAAAGCTCATTCCAGCTTCTTGTGATAGTCTTCTTAGTTTTCTTAGAATATCTTCTTGGTTACGAACTAGTTGCTCTACCTTTGCATCAGTTGTGTAAAGCTCTTTAGCGAATGCACGTTTGAATGCATCGTCTTCCATAATCTTTTCATGAAGATCACGGTAAGCTTCAATTGTTTCTACTTCTAGGAATTTAAAGATACGATCTTGTTGCTCGTAAAGATCTTTAAATTGTAGGTAGTACTTCTTAACTGGCTCAACGAAGCTATTGATGATCTTTCTGTTGAAAGTAAGATCCGCAAGCTCTGTTGCAATAGAGTCCATTTTTGTTTTTTCAGTTTTTGAAAATTTATCAAGAGTTCCATCATCTTCGTTTAGTGAAGAGTCATAGATTTCTTTAAGCTCATCACATACATTGATGATTGTTTTCTTAACCTTATCAATGTCTTTTTGTGTTGATTCATCATCAAGACCACGTACAAGCTCTCTTACGAACTCAGTTGGGTTTTCTAGTTCATTGATACGATCTTTTAGGTTAATGATTTCTGCAATCGCGTGAGACGATTTAAGTGAAGAAAGAATAATTTCTCTTTCACCTTCTTCGATTTCTTTTGCAATTACAACTTCGCCTTCTCTTGTAAGAAGGGCAACAGAACCCATTCTCTTTAAATATAATTTTACAGGATCAGTTGAGGCACTTCTAAGTTCAGCTCTCTCTTCTTTTGAAAGCGTCTCTTCAATAATTTCTGTACCGTCAAGCTTGATTCCTTCATCTTCCTCTTCAACTTCATGATCAGTTACTTCAATCTCTGATTCGCTGATAGCTAGCATAATGAGGTCAAGTTCTTCAGGAGCAATTAAACTTGCTGGAATAGCATCGTTAATTTCTTCTGGAGTTAGAGAGTCTTGATCCTTACCGCGAGCGATAAGTTTTTCGAAACCCTTTGATTTTAAAAATTGTGCAGCACTTGACATGTTTGGTTTCTCCAGTCTTTTACTTTTTTAAAGCGTGAAGCTTTCTTCGGATTTTAAAAATCTTTTCATTCAACTTAGTTTCTTCTTCTTGAGTTGTAATATTACTTCTCTCAGAATCTAAGCGACCAATTTCTTCTTCTAGACTAACTCTTTCAAGTTTTGTTTTAAGGTCTTTAATAATTTTAAACGCTCCCTCTTTTTCTAGTTTGATTCCTTTGTATTTCTTTATGCCCTCATCGATTATTTCATGTAGGCCGAATTTGGAAGAACTCGAAAGCGCAAAGTTTTTAAATTCCCTCTCATCTATTTCAAAGATTAAATTTTTCAGATTTAAAATATATTCTTTTACCCTATCTGAGTGCATAAAATCAAGCAGATCGGTCATTTCATCATACTCAAGACAATCCGGATGTTCAACGATAGCAAGCAGTAAAGTCTTCTCCGTTTTTGAGATTGGAGCTTCAACTTCATCCATTATTGGCATCACACTTGCATCACTTTCGATGAAACTTGCCATATAGTCTTCGTCAAACTCAGCTGGAACCATTTCCATTGGTGGATTCTCTTCAATGGCCGGCTTAAAGGCTGGAGATTTCTCATTTTTTAAGAAATCTTCATAATTCTCGATAATACTGTCTTTACTTGATTCAAGATTAAGTTTTTTGGCCCAGCTAACAAGTCTTTCGATAGCGTTCAGGTCTTTACCTAGTGGAGATACAAGATCAAATGCCTGTTTTAGAAGAGCTAGTTTTTCATCGAGAATTTCAATCTTACGATCTGGTAGTAATTTTGAAAATTCATAGTCAATAAATGGAACAGCGTTATCAATTCTGTCTTGATAGGCAATGATACCTTCCTTTTCAAGGAAGTCGTCCGGATCTTTATGGGGATTTAGATCGACAAACTTAGGGATAATACCTGTTTCAAGAAATTGGCGATTGGCCCTCTGTGAAGCCTTAAAACCAGCTTCATCATTATCAAGCGAAAGATAAATATTCTTTGTCATGGACTTAAGCGTACGAAGAGAGTTATCGCCAAGGGCCGTCCCCATGATTGCGACACTATTTTCAAAACCCTTCTTGTAGTTTGCAATTTGGTCCATATTTCCTTCAACTATAATCACGCTATCGCGCTTTCTAATGAATGATTTTGCAAGATGGAGGCCATAGAGTAGGTTTCTCTTGTTAAAGATGAACGACTCTATAGAATTCATGTACTTAGCGTGTTGATATTCATGAATTCGTCGGCTAGTGAAGCCGATAACTTTACCGTAATGGTCCCAAATCGGAAACATTATGCGTTCACGAAAAGTATCATAATGGGACTTGTTGTCGGCATTATATTTAACGATACCAATTTTCAGGGCCGTCTGTAGAATCTCTCCACGGTCTTTGGCCGGAAGAGAACATATATAGTCGTAGATGCTATTTTTTTTAGGAGCAAATCCTAGTTGATAGAGATCTGCAATTTCATTGCTTAAATGACGATTCTTTAAAAAGTCTAAATATTGCTCAGGCTTGAGGTTTCGCCCTGACTGAAAGTAGATAGTTGATGCAACTTTAAGAATTTTTTCAGCATAAATGAACTCTTTCGACTTTTCTTTAGTATTTGTATAAGAGTCGAAATCGATACCAAACTTATCGCAGATATCTTTCATGGCCTCGATGAATTCGAGGTTTTGAAGATTCATAACGAAGTCGAAGTGACTGTGACCTGCTCCACATGAGAAGCATTTATAGATCTTCTTGTCGTTAACAACAGACATCGAAGGATTTGTGTCGTCGTGAAATGGACAGACCCCATAAAGGTTGTTGCCCTTGCGAACTAAGTGCACACCATAGCGCTCGATTAAATCAGAAATCGGGATCTCATTGACGATCTTTTCGCGCAGTCTTTGTAATGACATGTGTGTGCTAACCTAGCTTATTAATTTGCTTTTTTGGATTTTAGAACAAAAGCCTTAATATTTACACCTTGCTCGATAAATATTTTCTCAAACTTTGTTTTAAATTGGCAAAGTAGGTGATCTGGAGCATCGTTCCATAGATCTTTTGTCTCGAGTTCAAGCTCAAATAGGTCCTGTTTCTCGATAACTTCCTTCATCCACTCCGCATAACCATCGTGATCAGTCTTCACAAAGAAATATCCGCCTGGCTTAATAACTTTGTATGCTCTTTCAAGAAAAGGAAGTTGAAATAGTCTCTTCTTGTGATGACGCGCCTTTGGCCATGGATCAGGGAAGAAGTAGAATACTTTATCTAATTCATTCTCTGCAAAAAGGTGTTCGATTCTTTCACCCTTAGCTCTTAAGTATTTAAAATTACGATATGGAAGTGACTTTAACTTCTTAGCTAAGGCGTAGCTTCTCTTAAAACGATAATCTAAACCAACAAAGTTTTGGTCTCTATAAGCATCACAGTATTGAAGCATAAAGTGGCCGTATCCAGTTCCGATCTCAAGGCATAACTCGCCATCTTGCGTGAACACTTCTTTGTTCCAATTACCACGGTGAACTTCAGCTTCTTCATCTCTTAGAACAAATTCACTAAATTCCTCTAACTTATCATGGTAAGGGTTGCGGTGCTTGTACTGAAAGTCCTTAGCAAATGACTTGTCTTGGTCTTGTTTGTACGCAAATGGATCGTTTGTCGCTTCTTGAGCGTCTGATTTTACTGGCAACTTATACTCCTAAATGATTATTGCACCTAGTTATCAAATTGAAGGCGCTCAGGCAAGGCTTTAAAACCTTTCTACAAGGTTTTGAAGAGGTATTCATAAATAAATATTAGGGATAATTAAGTATTAATTAACTCAAAAGCTATGGAAACTGTAGTATGAAGTTTATTTTGCAACTATTTCTAATTTTTCATCTCTCTCAAGTGGCCCATGCCTTCGATGCAATGAGCAGAGGGCCAGCTTCTATTGATCCTACTCCCACATACAAGGAGCATGAAGTTAGTATTATTCAAGGACATTTTCGACATCAGTATTTTCGCTATTTTCTAGAGGAGATATTAACACTTTCTCGAAGTGACTTCGGTGATTTTAAAGTTAAGAGCCTTGAGTGCGGAAATGAGAAAGAATGTGTGGAGTCGGGAGCTTATAAGAAAGGTGATATTATTTATTCTCCTTCTGAAAATTGGGATTTAGCAGATTTTAAAAAAATAGAGGCCCCGATCTTATCTGGTTTGATGGGACTTCGCTTGCCGGTTTATGAGTATAAAGATCGCATGAAATTTGAAGCGATAAAATCCCCTGAAGAGTATAAGAAAAAGCGTGTATCATTTAATAAGAATTGGCGCGATTATAAAATATTAGAAAAATCTAAGTTTAAACTAATTGCAGTTGAGACATTTGATGACATCTACGGTGCACTAACTGATAGTCGAGCAGACTATACTCTTAGGGGAGTTTCTGAAGCATTTATTGAAGTGCTCAACCAAAAAGAGAACCTTCTCATCGATACAAAAAACTTTATCTACTATAGTTATCCAGTTTATCTCTATGTGAGAAAAACTAATAAGAGACTCTATCGAGCTTTGATTTTAGGAATGAAAAAAATGGAAAGCCAATCCTATAATAACTTTACTAGAAGTTTTGTCGGACAAAACCTTGTCTTGGACGAAAGAGAGAGTTGTAAGATCTATAATGTGAATACAGAAGTCGTCCAGGTTTTAAAGCAATGTGAGCTAAAGGGTTTAATTGAAGCTGTTGCCAACTTCAATCGAAATTAACCTTTTAACATTTGCTCAATAAGACGAGCTGCTTTCTTTGCTTCTTGTGGATTTTCTAAACGCTTTTGAATGAGCTTTTGAAGTTGTTCAACTTCTTGCTTCATCTTCTTATTGCCTTGAGGGGCAGTAGGTGCTGAGTTTTCACGTGAGTCAGCACCCTTAAATAAGTGAGTATATTTTTTAACACCCATGAGAATTCCTAAGCAACTGCTTCAGCTGCACCTTTTTTCATTGTAGAAACTCTTTTCATGTGTTCCTCAATTACTTCATATAACTCTAGTTTTGTTGAATACGGATCCATACCATCAGGCATTGTCGAATAAATTACTTCGTTGTTGATTTCTGCAAAGATAAACCAGTTGTTACCTAGTTTTTGAAAAAGAACTTCTGTACCTTTGTGTTGAATTGTCATAAATCATCCTCCTGAAATAGTTTTTGCAATCCTTGCTAAAACAATGACACTAACTTTATCGTCGCTTTAATTTTTTCTTTTAAAAAAAAGTGAGTACTATTTATGAACGGAATTTTTTGCCGATGGTCTCTAGAGAAATGCCAAAAGGCTAGTAACGATAGGTGAATCCGACATTGTAACCAAATGTTCCTTCAAGGTCTGTCGAGATTTTATTATCTGGCCATAATTGAGAATTTGTAAATTGACCATCTGACTCAAGTGTTGATGGAAGTCGAATGTCGATAACAGGGCCATGATAAAGATAAAATGTGGAAGAATCGAAGATTCTTTTATGGGATAAATTTATTGAAAGTCTTGCATTAAAAAATAAGCCACTAAATAGTTTCTCTTCTGTAATTCCATTTGTTTCATCATCTTGATTAACAAATCGTCTTTGGTAATTGAGTCCAACTTGTAGCATTGATTCGATTTCAAAATACTGTCTCTTGTGAAACGTATATGAAACAACTGGCCCAAACGAGTAGTGAATATTACTCTCTGTTGTGAAGATATCGCCATTAAGTCGATACTCCGCTTGCCCTGTCGTAACACCTCCGAAAAAGCCGTAGTAGAGGCGGTTCCCATCATCAAATGTTGCTGGGCTTAGATACTTCACATTTAAGCTTCCTTCAAAACCTGTACTTTCTTGCTGAACTTCAGAGTTGTAGGCATAACGAGAAGAGACACCTTTTTTAAAGATGAGATCAAATTGGGCGCGATGAAGAGGGCGCCCCTTTAATGGATATTCATCAGGAAGAGGTTCTGCAATAACATAATCAGTTGGATCATTTTTAACATAAATAGTGTTGCCGAGATCTTCTGATTCATTATTTAAAATCAGCTTAATAAAGTCCTTTCTAATATAGGCTTTTCTTCCATCTCTCGTAAGAGTTACGTAGTAGTCCTCTTCGTTCAAGTAGTTTGGATGCAAGTAAACTTTGGTACCTTTTCTCAATTTCATTAGGATGTGGCCATCTTCATTTGGCTTGCTGACAACAGGGGCTTCATGGACGCGAATGATTCCATTTGTTGCAAAGACAGAAGTTGTCAAAAGTATAATGAAGACTAGCTTTTTGATCATATTGAAACCTCAAATTCCTTGCCAATATTAAAGCTAATAGCTGTCGCAGAATTATCATTAGTAAGGTTTGCAGCTGGTAGTACGACACTTGAATCAAATGCATAATTTTGCATTTTAAGGTCTAAGCTTACAAAGTATTTTGCATAATTGTAATTTACATTGATACCAAATGAATCGATTGTGTAATCTACTTTAGAATTATCAATTGTTGCTGAAGTGTAGAGTGATCGTTGGGCACTAAGGCCGGCGCCAATAAACGACTTTTCATTTATGTGATAACGATATTCTGTTCGTAGTCCTATTGAAAAAGATGTGAGTTGGACTTCTTGGCCACTATTTTGTGCTAGGTATTCAGCAATAAGAAAGACAGGGATATTTGTAAACGTTTCAACTCCAGCTTCTAAAGCAAGAGTGGTGCTTGATAGTGAAATATTATCAAGAAAGAAGTTCGGTGTTGAGCTCCCTAATCCTGCTCTTATCTGTGTATAAGTATGTATTTGCTTCTTATCGTATTCGATTGCTTTGAATTTATCTTGTTTAAAAGGAGTAAATTTCTCATTGTTGAAAGTTAAAATTGTTTCTAAATGATCTAGGTTCGTACTTAAGGTAACGTACTTCACATTATCTTCATTTCCATCACTTGGAAGGATAAAGAAATAGCGTGAACCCGGTGATACTTCTTTAGTTCTAATGATTGTATTCTCTTTTATGCGATAGTAACTTTTTCCATCAAGTGACTCAATTAATGAATTTGCCAAAATAACACTTCGAAAAGTCTTCGCCTTTAAATTATTCTTTATGTATTTAAAGCGTGGTTTCGCCTTTGTTTTAACAGCTTCCTCTTTTAGATTAATTCTTCGTAAGTCTTCAAACAGCTTGTCAGAAGAGCTTTGGGCCACACATGTTTGTTGAATAAGCAGACAAGTGATGATGAATTTAATTAGTCGAGACATTCAAGGGCCTTTTGAAATGCAATGAAGTTACTTTCGTACTTAAAATCCTTCTTTGTTATTTGATCAAATGAAACCCATTTGTAGCCTTGATGTTCTTGTGGGGAAATGATGACTTCTTTCTGATTGGTTTTTGCAAGAAAGCAATACTCCGTCACATCCTTGTTCCAGCGATCATGAAATTCAAATTTTTGATCTAGTTGAATTATTTCTGCAGCATTAATTGAAGTCTCTTCAAGTAGCTCTCGTTTGGCAGCTGTAAAAATATCTTCTTCAGGCTCAACAGATCCTGTTACATTTTGCCAACCAAAGCCACGATCTTCCTTCATCTCAAGAAGAAGAATGGCCTTTAAATCATTGTGCACAGTGACAACCTGAACCTTTTTATGACGCGTATTCATAGGTTTATTATAGCAAAAAAATTTAATTTCAATGCCTTGGGCAAATTTGGAGGTTAATTTCTTTAATTTGTCTTACATTCCGTTCATTTTGCGGCGCAAATTTTTGTCGATTCCCGTGGTTTTTGGTAGATTATTGCGATGGATTTAATGCGAATTATCAATACATTGACTTTGGCCCTGCCGGGCTTTCTATTAGCGATCTCTTTTCACGAGTTTGGACATGGTTGGATGGCCAAGAGATATGGTGATGATACAGCCGAAAGAATTGGGCGCTTAACCTTAAATCCTATTCCACATGTGGACTTAGTTGGTACAGTAATTTTCCCAATGGTAGGAATTATGCTTGGTGGAGTTCCATTCGGTTGGGCCAAGCCAGTACCTGTGGATGTTCGTCGATTTAAAAATATGAAATCAGGGATCTTCTGGGTAAGCTTTGCAGGCCCTGGAGCGAACTTAATACTTATGGTTTTATCTGCGCTATTCTTTGGAATGGTTTACGCTTATGTTCCAGCGACATTCTCATTAAAGACGCAATTTATGGATATGCTTCAGTACTCGGTATTTATTAATATCTTACTGGCGGTCTTTAACTTAATTCCATTTCCTCCACTTGATGGATCGAAAATGGTTGCAGCTTACTTAGATTACAACTCAGCACGAAAATATGAAGAACTTCAAAGATTTAGTTTTATTTTTATTCTAATTCTTTGGTTTACACCTATCTTTGGTTACATGATCAGACCGGTTATGCAGCTAGGGATGGTATTAATGAATACTTTTGCAGGTATTCTCTCTTAATTAAGTTAATTGAGGGATTTGAGGGAATTAACACATGTTAGACACAACGATTAAGGTTAAAACGGATACATTTGATGGTCCACTTTCACTGCTTTTGCTTCTTATTCAAAAAGAGCAAATGTCGATTAAAGAGCTAGACCTTACTAGAATTACTAAGCAGTACTTAGATTATCTAGCAAATATGAAAGAGCTTAACTTTGATATTGCAGGAGATTACTTATTCTTAGCTGCGACGTTAGTCCTTCTTAAATCAAAGAATGCAGTTACTGAAGAGGAGCAGGCTAAACTTCAAAGTCAGCTTGGTTCGGAGAGCTCGTTAAATATCACTTCTCATGCGGAGCTTGTTCGTCGTCTTGAAGAGCTTGCCCTTTACCAAAAGATGGGTCAAAAGCTTCTTGATCTTCCTCAAACGGGAAAAGATATTTTCGTAAAGCCAAAGGTAAATCGTAAGGAGATTGTTAACTCAATTCTTACTCCAATGGAGCTTGAGAAGCTAACTGATACGATGATTGATTTCATTTTCCGTCAAAATCGTAAGTATACAGTTATTAAGCGTGACCGTTTATCGATTAAAGAAAAATTAGAATTCTTAAAGACATATCTACAAGTGGGACAAAAAACAAATCTAGATGAACTACTTGAAAATGATAGCAATAGCCGAATGGCAACGACGACTGGTGAAGATACTGCAAAAATGTCTGCAGACGGTAAGAACACAATTGATAACGTTGTAATTACATTCATCTCACTATTAGAACTTGCTAGACTTAAGCGTGTACAGGTTTTCCAAAATGAAAGCTTTGGGCAAGTTTACGTTGATGTTGTGAAGACTCTTGATGACTTCGATGTTACTCAAGCCGATGGGTTTGATGATGAGAATGAGTCAAAAGATAAGATTGAAACACAAGAATTAGAAAATATGGAACAAGTAGCGCAATAAGCGCTATTAGAGAGAGCACACAAATGGAAGAGAACACAACAGTTACTGAAGCAAATCTAGAGTTTCTATCAACAGAAGAAGAGATGGTTGAAGAGTTAGAAATGGCCCTAATGCCATCAGATGAAGACCTAGAGTTTCCAGAAGAATACTTAAAGCTAGAGTCTGACTTTGCTGATGAAAAACTTCAAGAAGATAAGCTTTGGAAAGCCAGAACAGGACTTAATGAAGAAACAATTTGTGGTGCAATTGAAACAATTGTATTCATGAGCGATAAGCCGGTTCCATTAATGAAAATCAAATCACTTATTGATGAAGATATTCCTCTACGTGTTGTTCACGAAGCAATTACTCGTCTTCAAGATGAATATGAGTTAAAGCACCACGGAATTCGTCTGCAAGAAGTTGCAAATGGATACCAATTTAGAACAAAGGCAACTTTCTCTAAGTATGTGCAAGACCTATTTAAAATCAATGAATTAGTACTTTCTCCAACAGCTCTTGAAGTACTAGCAATCATTGCCTATAAGCAGCCAGTTTCAAAAATTGAAGTTGAAAAAATCCGCGGTGTTGATAGTTCACACATTGTACGTGGTTTAATGGATAAGAGACTCGTTCGCGTAACTGGACGTTCTGAAGAAGTTGGACGCCCTGTTCTTTACGGGACAACTTCTGAATTTTTAGAGGTATTCAACTTAGCAAATATTGATCAACTACCACCAGAACATGAGCTTGCTGAAATTGCTACTCAAGGTGTTGGTAAAATCGAAGATATTAAAACACTTGTTAACGCCGACCTTGCATCACGATTTGATCAAGATGAAATTGAAGAACTTGATAATATCGCAATGTCGATTAAGGCAATTGATTCTGAAACAGCATTTACAAAGTCTCTTAAGGTTCAAGAGAGAAGACGTAAGTCAGGTAGAACTGAAGAAGGTGAAGAAGCTGCACCAATTCTTACTGCATTTGATCTTCTTGAGCAGCACCTTGATAACTCACTTGTTACAGGAGCAAATAAGGAATCGGCTGAATCGGAAGTATTTACGGCTATTACTTGTCCAGAAGTTATCGCAGACTTAACTAAAGGCCCATTCAATATCCCTGAAGAAGAGGAAGATGACTTTGAAATGATCGATCTTGATTCAGGTGAAGTTATTAAAGATATCTCTGTTGAAGAAGCGTTAGAAGAAGTTGCTGAAGCAATTTTATCTTCTGGAAGTGAAGAAGGTCTTGATGAAGAAGATCTTATTAATGATGAAGCCGATATTGAAGTAGCGGCCGAGCAGGTTGAAGAAATTGCTATTATTGATGAAACAAAAACGGATGAAGAAGCCGATCAATTAGCACAAGCTCTTGATGATGCGTTTGCAAAGTTATTTGGTGGTGACTCTGCTGTGCCACAAGATGAGATGGAAGTTGATCTGGATGATAGTATCAATGAAACAACTCAAAATTTAATTAATGGAGCAAAGGATCTTGATCTTGACCTCGATTTTTTAAATAACAAGGACTTAGGGGATTCTGAGTCATATATTGATTAAGAAATAATTACTTAAATACTTGTAAAAGCTTACGTTTAGTTCTATTTAGACGTAAGCTTTTTCTTTTAGCTTTTAACCGCCGAGATGGCAGATAGGAGAGTCAAAATGTCTAAATTAGTACGTTTACAAAAATTTATTGCAGATTGTGGAATCACTTCACGTCGTAAGGCCGAAGACCTAATCGTTCAAGGACGTGTAAAGGTTAATGGTATTGCTATTCGTGAACTTGGTTCTAAGGTTGATCCAACGATTGACGCTGTTGAAGTAGATGGTAAAGCAGCAGATCTTGGTTCTGTTGAAAAAATCTATATGATTATGAATAAACCTCGTGGGGTTATGACTACAGTTAATGATCCTGAAGGAAGAGAAACTGTTGTTGATCTATGTAAAGAAATCAGTGAAAGAATCTATCCTGTAGGTCGTCTAGATTACCTTTCAGAAGGTCTTCTATTAATGACTAATGATGGTGACTTTGCAAATCTTGTTATTCACCCAAGTTCAGAAATTACTAAGGTATACGAAGTAAAAGTATTTGGTGCAATCAATGAATTCCTACTTAAAAAGCTAAGAGCGGGTGTTTATATTGATGGTGTAATGACAAAGCCACAAGCTGTTCGCGTAATTAAGCAACTAGAAACAAAAACATGGCTTGAGTTTAGAATCAATGAAGGTAAAAACCGCGAAATTCGTCGTATGTGTGAAGGTGCAGGTCTAACTGTTGATAAACTAAAGCGTGTTGCTATTGGTGGCTTAACTGTAGAGGGGATTGCTCCTGGTTCATACCGTCTAGTAAATAGAAGAAACTTATTGAATGCTATTGGTATTGATATGGCAGGAAATAAGATGCAAGATGCTGTTGAGTATATTTCAAGCAAGAAGTCTGTAAACTTAAAGAAGAAAGGTCATCAAGGTTGTACAGCGGCCGATGATAAAGCTTTTGTTAAGTTTAGAAGAGAGACTTACTTTAAATCAATTAAAGAGATTGCTGAAACTAAGAAAGCAAAAGAAAAAGAGATTAGAAGACAAGCTTGGGAAGAAAAAGAAGCAGCTTTCAAGAAGAGACAAGATAAGAAGAAAGCTCGTGTTGCTAAGAAAGAAAATGAACAGAAACATGTTCACGTAGAATTTGTTAAATAGAAAAAGCCGCTTTAAGCGGCTTTTTTTTTATCTTTTTAGTCGGTAAATTAGTCTAACTCTTGGATATCTTCGATTCGATCAATTCGATCATCAATTCTTAAGTCCTCATCTGTTCCTCTAATATAGCGGTTCAGGTACTCAAGTTGATTATAGATTTCTTGGTAATTATTAGTTCCGATTCTTAGGTCGACAAGAGTCTCAGAATCATCAGCAATATAAACATCAAGATAAAGATATTTTTCAATATTATCAACAGGTAGAAGCTCTACTAGAAGTTGCATAATATATTGCTCGTTATTTATATTTCTAAGTTTTGAAGTGAATTTATCGACCTTTTCATTATAAGGCATATCACTATGGATGATATCGTAGAAGAACTTAGCAAGTTTCTTTGTTTTTCTTTGGTATTCATCTTCCGGTACTTCATATGGACGCATTCTAGAGTCTTTGTCATGGCCTGATGTGCGAATAACTCTTTTGCCTCTTAAGTGTTCAGCTAAGCGGTAGTGAAAATCTTCAAAGGAGATCTTGTTAAGATAAGAGAAGGCATCCTTCTTTAAAATCATTGTAAGTTTCGAATTAAAATTTACGTAACGCTTCTCTTTAGGGATTCGTGCGATAACGTCATCTCTTACTATCTCAGGAAGTATTCCACTAAGAATTCTTAAGTATCTTTTTTGCTCTAATCTTCTAAACTCGTTATCAACTCGATTAAAGTTCATTCCAACGTTTAAGAACTTGTGATCACTATGAGATGAAGTTAATCCAAAATATGAAAGGATTTCTTTTTCTTTTGTATCAAAAATTTCAATAGAGATTTTTGATTCTTTCGTCTTTGTGTAGTTTGGGTAGTAGAAGGCGACAGTTGAGCCATCAAGTTTTTCGAAATTAAAACGGTTATTAACGTAGTGGCTCTTTGCTCCAAGCTTTAGAATATCTAAGTTAAGCTGAATCCCTGAGGATTTAGATTTGTATCTATTGTGTCCTTTAAAAACACGCTCTACTCTTGGAGAGTTCTGACCATTATCAATCTTAGCAATTCGATCAACATCCTCTAGGTTAACAACGTAGTACTTATCTAAAAGATCAGAATTAAGTGATTCAGCAAGAAGCTTGGCTTCTTTAAATTTAAAGACATTGTTGAATAATTTATCATAAACCTTTCTAACCTCTTCATCTTTAAGGTTAAAAACATAGTCCGCAAGAATAATATTACCCTTAGTGCGAGAAGCATCTAGTTTAAACCAATCAAGCTTATACTTGTAATCGACGTCTTGACCCAAAATTTCAAAGCTAATAAGTTCTATCCCAAAACGGCTTCTAAAGCTTATTCCAGAAGTTTTCTTCTTTTGAGCAATGATTTTTACACGAACTTTCTTATCATCAAGCTTGTATACCTGAATTAAGAAGTCTCCTGCCATCGTATAAAACCCAGTAAGACCTGTATTCATAAGTGGGATTGCATTGTTGTAACTAAAGCCTGTCGTAATGGCCATTGAAGCAGGTATTGAAATAAAGTCACCTGGATTTAATTCATCAACATATTTAGAGCGAATTGGGATCTTAGCGACATTAAATGGAAGGGCCTTCATTGCATCTGTTTTCTTTGCAAATTGTCTTGAAATGATTACTTCATTATTTCGATCGGCCTTTAAGAAAAATGGCGTTTGAAGCTCTGGGAAGAAGGCATTCTTTGTATCGTGCTGAATTCTAAAATTAAATTGATCACGGCGAGTATAGTTTCCTTGAATATAGGATTTTTCTACTTCGTATTCGTACTTTCCTCTTAGAGAAAGGCCATCTGCGATATTGATTTTAAAAATATCAACATCAAAGCTGACTTTTAAACTGTTAAAAGCATCGATTAGCTTTCTATTGATATTTTCTTTCGAGAGGTGATCTCTTAGAAAGTACTTGAACTTCAAATAAGTACTTGGAGTACTATCTTGAGTTGTGGTTTCTACCACATTCTTGTCGTTAATAGGCGCCTGCTCGGCCGCAAAGCTGAGTGACGTAATCAGGATAATTATCAGTGTTTTGAACCTATTCATGTCTATGATTAATATCATAATAAATAGTTGGAAAATCGTTGAATGTAATAGTTATAAGTGTGAACAAAGTCTAAGCATATTTTATCGACTGATAGCTCATTATAAGGAGAAAGTTAACTCAGTTAACTTTTAAGTGGCTAAATTGGCAAACACAGGAAATTATAGGCATTTTCTACAATAAATTCTCTTTGGGGAAATAATAAACTTTGACACAAATTGGCATAAATTTAAATTAGTAAAAGCCGATAACTAACTAGATATATTAAGTTTAAATAAGAGATCAAAACTTTTTTTATTTGCTGGGAAAAATAAGGTCGCTATTTGCGCTATTTACCTGGTGATATATTAGTTGAAGATTATTGAGTAGGAGAATGAGTATATGGAAGATCTTAAGAAGTTTTCTTTTTTAATTGTAGATGACATGAGCACAATGAGAAAGATCGTAAAAAAGTTATTACGTGATTTAGGGGCCGATCGTTTTGTTGAGGCAGTTGATGGAAAAGATGCTCTTAAAAAAATTGTAGAGAATAAAGGTGGACCAAATGAGATATCTTTTATCATCTCTGACTGGAGTATGCCGAATGCTACTGGACTGGATCTGCTAAAAACAATTAGAGGCAGTGAAAACTTCAAAGAGATGCCATTCGTAATGGTTACAGCAGAGCAAGACGTTGCACAAATTCAAGAGGCAATTGCTAGTGATGTAGATGGTTATGTTATTAAACCATTCGATCAAGCATCATTTAAGAAGAGGTTGGCCCTGGCCATGAAGAAAAGGTTTCCACAAGGTTAATAGGAGGCTTTCATGGGTATGGTAGAGAGAATTACTAAATCTCACTTCTCTGTTTTGGCCTTCTCAGGTGATATCGATCTAGATTGCGTTAAGTCTTTATCGATGATCTTTGATGCGATTCTAGAGGACGAGAAGGATAAGCTAATTATTCTAGATTTTAAGAGTGTCGAATTTGTATCACCAAAAATTTATAATGAAATATTTAGGCTTTTTAAATCTGCAGAAGATAAATCAATTCTGATTTATACAATTAATGCGCGATCAAAATTAATTAGAGAACTTAAAAGTGATTATGCAGATGAACGTTTTAATTTCACAGATTCGATATCGAAAAGACTACAAGAGCTAAATCTTAAAAAGAAGAGAATTGAGCTTGATGTAAACTTTGTTAACCCATTTATTCAAGCAGCAATTGATACATTTGGGGTTCAGGCAAATTTAAAAGTATTACCGGGAAAAGTATCAAAAGCAAAAGATTTTGAAAGTTATGAGATTGGTTTAATTGGATCAATTGATGTTCAAAATGAGCAGTTTAATGGCAGGCTTTTAATTTGTTTTCCAGATATTGTTTTTATCAATATTTATAACCAAATATTCGGAGAAGATTACACTGAGCTTAATGAAGATGTGAAAGATGCAATTGCAGAATTTACAAATATTACATTAGGGCAGGCAAAGGCTACTTTAAATCAAAATAGAGGGATTGTTATTGACCGTGCAATTCCATCAGTTTTACTAAGAGAGAACTTTTCAGAAATTGAGCTAGGCAAATATGAGTCATTAATGATTCCACTAGCAACGAAACTGGGCTCTTTTTATATCTACATCCTATTGGGGGCAAACGAATAATTAGGTAGTTGGAAAAAACTGAACATGATCTTTGTCATGTAATTAAGATTGTTTATAGAAATTTATAGTAAGCCACTAAAAATACTAATTAAATAAAAATTTTGTCCGAATAATGAAGAGATATTAACACAAAAGACAAGATGTGATTATGGATGAGTTTGAATTAGAATTAAAGATGGATTTCCTTGAAGAGGCTGTTCAGCTTCTTGAAGATTGTGAAGAGTCTTTCCTAGAGCTAGAATCGGGTGTCGATAATACAGATGAGCATATCGATAAAATCTTTCGCCTTGCTCACAACCTTAAGGGTACATCAAGGGCCGTTGAGTTTAGTGATGTAGCTGAGTTTACGCATGAGATGGAAGAGCTGATCTTAAAAGTTAAGAAAGGCGAAGTCGATATTTGTGCTGATGTTATTGATGTATTCTTAAAATGTTCAGATCATTTAAATAATATGATCTCAACTCTAAGAGATGATATTGAAGCAAAGTTTAATTCTGATGAGATCATCCAACTTATTAAAGATGTTTCAAGTGCTGATGTTGAGCATAATGACCTGAGAATTTCAAATATTCCTGATGAAGCTGAATTTGAAGCGAGTGCGCAAGAAGAAGATGAAGATACTTATCATCAAGAAGTAGAAGAGGACTTTGAAGACGAAGAACTACAAGGAATTCTTGATAACGAGGAACCTGTAAGCTTTGATGAAGAAGTTGTTGCGGATGCACGTCCGAGTCAATCAGATATGAGTGACCTCGATCGTCTATTATATGGTGAATCTTTTGATACAACAGAAGAAGTAAAGCCTGTTGAAGCACCTGTTTCAAGTACACCAAATGATCTAGATACTTTAATGAGCGAAACAGCTCCTAAAGATCCTGTCGTTGATAATGTTGTAAGTCTAGACTCTGCAGCGAAGAAGGAAGAGAAGAAACCATCTTCAGCTCCTGCTGCGAAAGTTCAGGCGGCAGCTCCAAAAAAGGCCGCAAAACCAGAAGAGACAATTCGTATTGGTATTAGTCGTGTAGAAAAACTTAACAACTATGTTGGAGAACTTGTAATTCTACAAACTGTTTTAAGTGAATGTAACGATCTTGTTGCTGATGAGCACGTAAGAAAAAGTGTTAGTCACTTATCAAAAATTACAAAAGAAATTCAAGATATTTCAATGAAAATGAGAATGGTACCACTTAAAACAACATTCTCTAAATTACAACGTATTGTAAGAGATACATCAAAGGCATTAGGTAAGAAAGTTAATCTTACTATTGTTGGTGAAGAGACGGAAGTTGATAAGAATATTCTAGAGCAACTTTCAGATCCATTAGTTCACATCGTTAGAAATGCAGTCGACCACGGGCTTGAAAAGAGTGTTGAAGATAGAAAAGCCGTTGGTAAGTCTGATGCTGGTGAAATTCAAATCAAAGCTTATCATGAAGGTAATAGTCTTGTGATTGAAGTTGTTGATGATGGAAAAGGGATTGACCCAGAGATTATTAAAAGTAAAGCAATTGAGAAAGGCGTTATTAAAAATGCAGATAAACTAAGTGATCAAGATGCGATTAACTTAATTTTTGCACCAGGTTTTTCAACTAAAGAAGCTGTAAGTGAAATTTCTGGACGTGGTGTAGGGATGGATGTTGTTAAAAAGAATATCCAAGATATCTCAGGGGCCGTTGAAGTTAAGTCTGAGGTCGGTTCTGGTTCTGCCTTTAGAATTAAGCTTCCATTAACAATGGCTATTATTGAAGGGATGGTTACACGAGTTAGTGAAGAAAACTATGTTGTTCCATTGAACTTAATTCATGAGACTGTCTCTGTTACAGAAGAAAACTATAAGAAAGTTAATAATGTTGGAGGATGTATTGTGCTTAGAGGACAAGTACTGCCAGCATTTAGACTTAGTACACTTCTGAAACATAATGTGAAAGAGCCTTCAGTAAATGAGATTGCACTAGTTGTAAGAACTGAAGATATGGATTTTGCAATTGTTGTTGATGATGTTTTAAGACGTCAGCAAGTCGTTATTAAGAGTCTTGGAAATGATATCAAGAATACACAAGGTTTTATGGGAAGCTCTATTCTTGGTAATGGGCGTCCTGCTTTAATCTTAGACTTGAAAGAACTTGTTGTGAATAAAGTAAGTAAAACAAAAGGTCAGAGACCAGTAAGTAACGCAGCTTAATATTATAACTTGAAGTGTGGGGAAAATATGGAAAATGAAACAACTGATGTAACAAAAAGGTACTTAGAATTTAAACTTGGGGATGAACACTATGCAATCCCACTTCTACAAGTAAGAGAACTTATCTCTGTTCCTGAAACAACAAATGTACCATTTAGTCCTAGTTACTATGTCGGAATTATGAACTTACGTGGACAAGTAATTTCAATTATTGATCTACGCACGAGGCTGGGTGTTAAACCTGCTGAATCTAATGAAGAGGCCGTGATTATTGTTGAGTTTGGTCAGCTATGCTTAGGTATTGTTGTTGATAATATTTGCAAGGTTCTATCTGTTGATGAAGAACAGATTCAAGAAGTTGCTTCTGTAGAAACAAAGAAACGTGACCGCTTAAACAAGGTATATCGTCATAACGAATCTTTAATTCAATTAGTTGATCTTGAATCAATTTTGAATATCGATGAAATTAATGGCCTAGCTAAGAAAGCTGCATAATTGGGGATGGTGTAGATACACCGGGAGAAAGTAATGAAACAAACAAAACTGTCAATGAACAAAAAAACGATTCTGAGTTTTCTTGGTATCTTTGCAATGTTTGGAATTGGATTAGCTATCTCAATTTATTCTTACTATGGACTCGTTGAAAGCTTAAAGAATACTGTTCAAAATGACTTGAAAATGAAAGATTCGATGAGAACTTTTGCAACAAATCTTGGAGAACAAATTTCACACGAGAAAGAGTTTATAATTTCACAAGATCCCGCTGGAGTTAAGCGTTTTCTTGAGCTAGCTAAAATAAACGAAGAAACTTATACCAATATGAAAAAAATAGATGTTGATTATTCTAATGAAATCATTTGGGATGAGCTTTATAAAGAGTTTAAAGAACACTCTAAGAATTTTGGTAATACTCGCAGTACTTTAAAGATTGAAGGTGACTCAAAGAGTGGTCTTAGAGGTGAGCTTAGAAGTTACGCTCATGATATTGAAAAAAAGATTAAGAAATACGATTTAAATCCAAGTTTCATGATTTCTCTTCTTAATCTTCGTCGCCACGAAAAAGATTTCCTTTTAAGAAGAACAAAGAGTTATGTAGATAAAGCGAAAACTGAAAGTGAGAAAATTAAGAAGGAGCTAATTGCTCGAAAGTATAAGCAATATGTTTATAGTGATGTGAGTAAGTCTGTTAATGACTACATTCGTACATTTGATAAATTATATTCAAATCAACTACTTTTAGAGAAATATAGTGCTATCGCAGTAAAAGGTACAAAGAATATTTTCGAAATCATTCAAAAAAATATTGAGTTGATTGATAGAAAAACTACTGAAAGAATTGAAGAAAGTACTGTCTTAGAGGATAAAATCAGCTTTTTTATTCCAATTCTTTTTGCTGTGATTGCAGCCTTTGCGTATGGATTTCAGTATAATTTCTCAAAATCAATTAAGAAAATTATTGTACTTAGTGAGAGACTACGTGACTCGTCACAAGTTACTGAAAAGTCTTCAACTAATATGAGTATGGCATCAGCAAAAGTTTCTTCTTCAGTAACTCAACAAGCAAGTGCTATTCAAGAGACTGTTGCTACTCTTAATGAGATTACGGCCATGGTTAATAAAAGTGTTGAGAATGCAAAAGTTTCAAGCCAAAAGGCTGATGAATCACAACGTGTTGCTCTAGAAGGTAAGAAGGCCGTTAATGATATGGTTGAAGCTATTGGACAAATTAACGGTAATAACGAAGATATTATGAAAGAGATGAATCGTAATAATGAAGAGATTGTAAAGATCGTCGATGTTATTAATGAGATCTCTGAAAAAACAAAAGTAATCAACGATATCGTATTCCAGACAAAGCTATTATCTTTTAACGCTTCTGTAGAGGCAGCTCGAGCAGGCGAGCATGGGAAAGGTTTTGCTGTTGTTGCTGAAGAAGTTGGAAATCTTGCTCAGATGAGTGGTAACGCTGCTCTTGAAATTGAAGAACTACTTGGTGGCTCAATTAAGAAAGTACAATCAATTGTTGATGAAACACAAGTGAACGTTAAAAGACTTATTTCAGAAGCTCAAACAAGTATTACTAAAGGTGTTGATGTTTCTGAAAATTGTGGAAAAATTCTAGATAGTGTTGTTGATAATGTTGATGCCGTTACAAAAATGATGACGGAGATTTCAACAGCATCTCAAGAGCAAGCTGAGGGGATCAATAATATCTCAGATGCGATGAATGAACTTGATGAAGTAACTCATACTAACTCAAGTATTGCACAGGAAACTTCTGGTTTTGCAGAAAGCTTGTCTGAACAAACTTCAATCCTAAATGGAATTGTTGAAGAGTTAGAAAGTGAAGTATTAGGAAAAATTCAAAATTTATCGGCAGATAGAGATAGACTTGTTGACTCAATTTCAAGCGCGCCAGTAGAAACTTATTCTGCACCAGAGCACAAAGTGGTTGAAGATTTTCCTGTCTTCGACTCGACTCCAGCACCACAAGTTGTTAAGGATAAGCCAGCAAAGTTCGTTGCAAAGAGTGCACCAGTCGTCGAGGATATGGGGTTTGATGACCCTGTTTTAGAAGTAGACTCTGATGAGTATCCAAGCGAAGACGACGCAAGATTTGATAAAGCAGTATAAGATCAATAAGGAAATTGGGAAGAGATTGAATGAGTAATCTTGCTAGAAGTTATATTGAAATAGCGCAAATGATGTCACAAGAGACAGGGACTCACTTTACATCACAAAATGATGCAATGGTGAAATCTCGCATTGACAAAAGAATTGTAGAGCTTCGTTTAAATAATGCTGAAGAATATCTCTCTCTTATTAAGACTCCTGGTAGTCAAGAGAAGAGTGAGCTAGTTTCACTACTAACGACACACTACACATTCTTTATGCGTGAAAAGAATCAATTCGAATTCATTGTAAAATCTCTTCCTAAGATAGTTGAGCGCATCAAAAATAGTGGCCGAAATAGCCTTAAAATCTGGTGTGCAGCCTGTAGCAAAGGTGATGAAGTATATAGCCTTGCAATGATTTTAAAAAAGCATTTAAGAGAAATAGATCCAAGTTTTAAATTTGAAATTTTGGCCACAGACATTTGCGAAAAATCAGTGAAGCATGCACAAAAAGGTGTTTATTACTGGAAAGAGCTACAAAAAGTTCCTAAAGAGTACTTGGAAGGAAATTGGTATCGCGGTAGTGGTGATATTGCTCCCTTTGTAAAAGTAAGTGATGAGCTTAAAAAATTTTGCAAATTTAAGGTTCATAATTTAATAGATGAAAATAGTGCGGAGTATCGCGATAAGTATGACATTATTCTATGTCGAAATGTCTTTATTTATTTCAATGAAAACCAAATCGATAAAGTTATAAAGAAGTTTTCTAATTGTGTGACAAATAAGGGATATCTTTTTATTGGTATCTCTGAAACACTTAGGAAGCACGAGGGATTCCAAAGTCTTGGGCAGTCAATTTATTTCAAAACAAATCATGAAACTAAAAGAAGTGTTCGAGTTAGGCAAGAGCAAGTTAAGAAAATTCTAATTGTAGATGATTCTAGTACGGTTAGGAAGCTAATTAGAAAATGTCTAACAGGTGTTCCTGGCTACGAAGTTGTTGGTGAAGCAGTTGATGGTGCAGATGGTTTAGAGAAAATCAAAGAGCTTAAACCAAATGTTATTACTCTTGATATCAATATGCCAAAAATGAGTGGTCATGATGTTTTAAAGAACCTTCCAAAAGATCAGTCGCTTCAGGCGATTATGATTAGTTCTGTAAGTAAGAGTGATGGGGATATCGTTATGCGCTGTCTAGAAGATGGTGCTTTTGATTATCTTAAAAAGCCTTCATTTGATGATATCTTTAAGTTTAAAAAGGCCCTTTTAGAAAAAATTGATCTTGCTTATAGCAGTATTGTTAAATCTAAAAGTCAAAAGTTAACTAGCTGGGTAGGAACTAATAATTTTGATTTCTCAGGTAGTCAGTTGATCACAATTGGTGCTTCAACTGGGGGAACTGAGGCGATCAAACAGTTGCTTATGCGTTTCCCTAAGGAATTTCCACCTGTCTTAATTGTACAGCATATTCCACCAGTCTTTTCTACGGCATTTGCAAATCGTTTAAATGAGCTTTGTCCATTTGACGTTGTTGAGGCTACTGATGGTGAAGAAGTTAAAAATAACACCGTCTACATCGCTCCTGGTGGAATTCATATGGGAGTTGTTGGAAAAAGTAAATTAATGATCAAGTTAGATAGTGAAACACCGATATATTCTGGACACCGTCCGAGCGTTGATTATTTGTTCGAAAACTTAGCTAAGCTAAAAGGACATAAAGTTACAGCTGCTCTTTTAACCGGAATGGGAGCTGACGGTGCGAAAGGTTTACTAAAATTGAAAGAGTGCGATACTTTTACAATTACACAAGACGAGGAAACTTCAGTTGTATATGGAATGCCTAAGAAAGCATTTGATTTAGGTGCTTCTTGTATTTCCTTACCACTGGATAAAATTACTGAGCAAATTCTGACGAGGGTTGCGAAGAATTAAAATAGAATTTTGGGGAGAGATTGAGGGGTTATGAAAGGACAATGGACAATTAAGAAACAACTTATTGCTCTATCAGCTACTATGCTTGCCATACAGCTAGTTATTGCATTTGTGGGATATCAATCATTAACATCAGTGAAGTCACATCTTTATACAGTATTTTCTAAGAGACTTCCTAGTATTAACAGTCTAGTGCAAGCCGACCGTGACTTTCAGCAGATGTTGGTTGCGGAAAGAACGCTACTTCTAGAGGGACTAACTGAAAAACAGAAGAAAGCATTAGCTGATGACTACTTTACTAATAAGCAGCAAGTTGTTGATCGCTTCAAAAAGTATACTGCTCTAGGTGATTCACCTAAGGAAATTGAAATTTCGAAAAAATTTAACGAGGGACTAGAAGCATTTGAAAGAACTGCAGCAGAAAAGTTTCCTCTTAATAAAGATGGTGAGTTTAAGAGATTTAATAAGTCACAATTGATTTCTAATTCTCTTGGGCCAGTTAACTCTAAATTTGAGAATGCAAGAGATAGTTTAGATCAATTACAAGAGCTTATTTTAGGAATGGGAGATGCTGAATTTAAGGACGCAGATGAGACTTATTCTAATTCGATCTTCTTAATGTCTATTATCTCAGTTATTAGCTTATTCGGCTCTGTTGGTATTTGTATTTTTATGGCAAGAAGAATCGATGGACGTATCAATAATATCGTTGAGTCAATTTCTCATGAGGGACAAAATTTAGAGAAAGTATCTAATACTTTTAAAAATAAGTCAGTTGCACTTAGCTCTATTTCTGAGCAACTTTCAGCAGCAGCAACAGAGACATCGAGCTCTTTACATGAGATTTCTCAAATGATTAAGAGCAATACTGATGGATCTAATAATGTAGCTTCTCTGATTCAAAAAAGTCAGGAGCTTGTTACTGATGGTGTAAAGTCTCTAGGAGATTTAGGACGTGGTGTTAAGGATGTTGATAGTAGTACGACTGCACTAGCAAATACTGTTGAAAAGAGTAATAGCGAATTAAATGAAATTATCTCTGTATTTGAAGAAATTAACGCTAAAACACAAGTGATTAACGATATTGTCTTTCAAACAAAGCTACTTTCTTTCAATGCGTCTGTTGAAGCAGCAAGAGCAGGAGAGAACGGTAAAGGTTTTTCTGTTGTAGCAGAAGAAGTAGGGAATCTTGCTAAAATGAGTGGTGACTCTGCTGATGAAATTTCTAAACTACTTGTTAATAGCTTAAAAAGAGTAACTGAGATTGTTGATGATTCAAGTAAGCATGTAAATGAATCATTAAATATGAGTCGAGACAAAATTAACAAAAGTGTTGAGATTAGTAATCAATGTCAGGAAGTATTTACTCAAGTACTAAGAAATTTTGATGAGGTTTCAGCTAACTCTAATGAAGTAGCAAATGCTTCAAAAGAGCAGTTAATTGGGGTCGAAGAAGTTAGTAGAGCAATGCAGGAAATTTCAAGTTCTGCAAGTTTAACAAATCAGTCGGCACATGATCTTAAGGCCGCATCGACAGAGTTAAGCCAAGCTGTTATCCACATTGGTGAAGATATTACTGATTTAAGAGGATTAATTGTTGCTCAAATCAGGTCAGCAGCAAGAGCAGTTAATAATGTTGTAAACTTTCATAAAAAATCAGAAAATTCTGAGACAAAGAAAGCTGCATAATAACTGTCATTCATATCAAATAAAATAAAGGGCACTTTCACAGTGCCCTTTTTTTTACTATATTTTATCTAGGTTTTATGAACTCCCTAATTTATAATTCTTTTAAAGAAGGGATGTTTATATGTTGTTTTTTAGAAAGTATATCTTAGCATTTACTGGTTTATTCTTGTGCTTATTTCTTATTGTTCATCTCGGTGGAAACTTAATTTTACTATTGCCTAAATTTCACGCTCAATCTCTTTATAATTTGTATTCACATACATTGGCAGAAAATCTTCTTATCAAAGTCGTCTCAATTTTTCTCTATTTGGCTATTTTGATTCATACATATATGGCGGTACGAGTAACGATAAAAAATTCACGCTCACAAGGAGTTGATTACGCTTTTAAAGATAATAGTGAAGTGACGACTTGGACTTCCCAAAATATGGGGCTTCTTGGATTCATTATATTAATATTTATTGTTGTTCACATGGGAAATTTTTGGGCACGAGTGAAGTTAGGCTTTGGACAGAGCATTCCGATAGATTCTAGTGGCCATAAAGATATCTATTTAATTACAACTCAATTATTTAAGAATCCATTCTATGTTATTTTTTATTCTCTACTTATGATTCCTCTTGGCGCCCATATAAATCATGGCCTATCGAGTGCGTTCAAAACACTAGGATTCTATCGATTAAAGCATATACAAGTTCTAGATAAGTGTAGTCGATTTTTTTCATTAATTATCACTTTCGGCTTCGCAATTATTCCTATTGTTATTTTTATTAGGGAGAAACTGTAATGTTAGATGCAAAAATTCCTAATGGAGAATTAAAATCAAAATGGTCTACTTATCAAGCAGAAAGTAAGTTACTTAATCCTGCAAATCGAAAGAAAGTTTCAATTATTGTTGTTGGCTCTGGTCTTGCAGGTGCTGGTGCGGCAGCTACGCTTGGTGAACTTGGTTACAATGTAGATTGCTTTTGTTATCAAGATTCTGCACGTCGTGCTCACTCTGTTGCTGCCCAAGGTGGAGTTAATGCAGCTAAAAATTATCAGCATGATGGTGATAGTGTTTGGCGAATGTTTTATGATACTTTAAAAGGTGGTGATTTTCGCTCACGTGAAGCAAATGTATATCGTCTTGCAGAGCTTTCGGCTCCTCTTATTGATCATTTTACACAGCAAGGTGTTCCATTTGCTAGAGAATACGGTGGTGTACTAACTAATCGAAGCTTTGGAGGTGTACAAGTTCAACGCACTTTCTATGCAAGAGGACAGACTGGTCAGCAACTACTTCTTGCTGCCTATTCTCAACTTTCAAAAATGGTAAAGCAAGGTAATGTTAAGATGCATCCTCGTACTGAAATGCTTGATCTCGTTATTATCGATGGAAAAGCAAAGGGTGTTATCACACGTAATTTAGAAACTGGAGAACTAAAGAAATTCATGGCAAATGCTGTCGTATTAGCAACTGGTGGTTATTCTCGCGTTTTCAGATTATCTACTTTGGCAATTGGTTGTAATGGTTCAGCCATTTGGGCGGCCCATAAGAAAGGTGCTTTTTTTGCAGCACCTAGCTTTACACAGATTCACCCAACTGCACTTCCTCAATCGAGCGAATTACAATCAAAACTTACTCTTATGTCTGAGTCATTGAGAAATGATGGGAGAATTTGGGTTCCTAAGAAAGCTGGAGATAGTCGAAAGGCCAATGAGATCCCTGAAGAGGATAGAGACTATTATCTTGAGAGAAAATATCCTAGTTTTGGAAACTTGGCACCTCGTGATATTTCTTCTCGTTCAGCAAAAGAGCAAATCGATTCAGGTCATGGTGTCGGTGTACTTAAGAATGCTGTCTATTTAGATTTTAAACATGCAATTGAAAGGCTGGGAATTGAGGTGATAAAAGACCGCTATGGGAACCTTTTTCAAATGTATGAAAAGATAACTGGAATTAATGCTTATCAAGAACCAATGATGATTTCACCTGCTGCCCACTTCTCAATGGGAGGGCTTTGGGTTGATTATGAATTGATGACAACGGTACCTGGCCTTTACGCAATAGGTGAATGTAATTATTCAGATCATGGTGCTAATCGCTTAGGTGCAAATTCTCTTTTACAGGCAAGTATTGATGGTTATTTCATTTTACCAAATACAATTAATAACTATCTTGCCGATGAAATGAAATATGATCAACCAGATATATCTCATGACGAATTTTCTAAATGTCTTGAAGAAGTTGAAGCACGTATAAAGATGCTTCTTAAAATTGATGGTTTGAAAACAGTTGATCATTACCATCGAGAACTCGGTAAAATTATGTGGCAAGAGTGTGCTATGAGTCGCAATAAGGCCGGTCTTGAAAAAGCAATTTCTGAAATAAAAGAATTAAAATCTGAATTTTGGAAAAATGTTAAAGTTACTGGTTCTAATAATGAGTTAAATCCCGAATTAGAAAAGGCACTTCGTTTAGCTGACTTTATTGAGCTAGGTGAACTTATGTGTCTTGATGCTCTTCAAAGAGAAGAGTCGTGTGGTGCTCACTTTCGAGAAGAGTACCAGAGTCCTGAAGGTGAAGCAGTTCGTAATGATGATGAGTACAGTTATGTGTCTGCTTGGGAGTACTCTAGTGGTGAGTATCAATTACATCGCGAAGAACTCAATTTTGAATATATTAAACCAACAATCAGATCATACAAGTAGGTAGCAATGAGAGTAACTTTTAAGATTTGGCGACAAGATAATTCAAAAGTTGATGGTCAATTTGTCGAATACGAACTTGAAAATATTAGTAGAGATATGTCCTTTCTCGAAGCACTTGATATGCTTAATGAAAGTCTCGTTTTAAAAGGCGAGAAGGTCATTGCTTACGATTATGATTGTCGAGAAGGCATATGTGGCCAATGTGGTGTTTTTATCAATGGAAGAGCTCATGGGCCACATGCTAATACAACAACATGTCAGCTTCATATGAGAAGCTTTAGTGATAATCAAGTAATAACTGTCGAGCCTTGGCGTGCGAAATCATTCCCAATAATTAAAGATCTTGTTGTTGACAGAAGTGCTCTAGATCGAATTGTTGAGAGTGGAGGGTATATAACAGCTAAGACTGGAACAGCTCCTGAGGCTAACTCAATACTTATTGGAAAAGAGGTTGCTGATTTATCAATGGATTCTGCTGCATGTATTGGGTGTGGTGCATGTATTGCAACTTGTAAAAATGCTTCGGCAGCTTTATTTACTTCTGCAAAATTGACCCACTTAAATCTTTTACCGCAGGGAAAAGTTGAAGAAGGAAGAAGAACTTTGTCCATGACAAAACAGATGGAGTTAGAGGATTTTGGTCATTGCTCATTTACTGGGGCATGTGAGATAGAATGTCCTGAAGGGATTTCTATTTCTAATATTGCCAGAATGAATTTCAGTTTATTAAAGGCAAAGCTTTTAAAATAATCCCAGAAACTTCCACCATGCTCCTCCTATAATCAACCATATCAGAATGTTTACAATTGATATGAGAAATCCCATTTTCCACCAGTCTGATAAATCAACATAACCTGAACCAAAGAATACTGGGGCCGGTCCTGAGCCATAGTGAGTTAATGAACCAAAGAGGTTTGAAAAAAAGCCAAGAGTGATGGCCATGAGATATGGTGGGACTCCAACCTGTACGCCCACTCCTATGAATACTGCTGCCATTGCTGTTACATGTGCTGTAGCAGATGCAAAGAAGTAATGAGAGTAAAAATAGATGCCTGCTAGAATTGGAAATGCAATTGTCCATGCAAGAGTTGAGACTTCGTTTGCAACATACTTACTAAACCATGGGACAAAGCCAAACTTATTTAAAAAATCTGCCATCATAACTAGAACGCCAAACCATATAAGTGTGTCCCATGCACCTTTTTCTGACTTAATATCATCCCACGTTAAAACACCTGTAATAAGAAGAATGGATAGTCCTCCAAAAGCAGTTGTTGTAGCGTTTATATTTAAGGTACTTCCAAAAATCCAAAAGACGATAAGAAAGATGAAAGTTGCAATCATTGTCCACTCTTGTACTTTCATCTTACCCATTTCTTCAAGTTTCATTTTGGCAATTTCTTGTGCACCAGGTGTTTCTTTAATTGAAGGAGGATAAACTTTGTAGATGACATAAGGGACAGCGATTAAAGATATTATGCCGGGTAAAATAGCAGCCAACGCCCATCCTCCCCATGTGATTTTAACGCCATTATCTGCAGCAAATTGTTGTATTAATGGATTTGCCGCCATTGAAGTAATAAACATTGCTGAAGTAACCATACATACTTGAAAGCAGCTCAAGGTAAGAAAGTGACCAATCTTTCTATTTGTAGGATCGTTAGGTTTTGAGTCATAGCTGAGGCTTAAAGACTTCATAATAGGAAAAATAATACCTCCACCGCGTGCGGTGTTTGAGGGAGTTGCTGGAGCGAGAATGAGATCACTTATTGCAAGTCCATAAGCAAGTCCAAGTGTTCTTCTCCCAAGTAAGAAGACAAAGTAATAAGCGATACGTGCGCCAAGTCCTGTTTTTACGAACCCATTTGCAATGAAGAAGGCGATAACAATTAGCCATATTGTACTATTAGAAAATCCAGATAAGGCTTCAGCTTTAATTTTCAATGTTTGAGTAAAAAGACTTATAGCAAGTCCTACCATACACATTGAGCCCATTGGCATTGCCTTAATAATAATACCTAAGATGGTGCTTAAAAAGATAGCAAAGAGATACCACGCTTTAGGCTCTAATCCATCTGGGATTTGTTGATGCCAAATAAATACTCCTAACGCAAGAACACAGATAAGTCTGATTAATCGAACTTCAGATTTCATATTATTTATCCCTTTTAAATAAATTGATTTTAATATTGTTGAAGGAGAAGTTGCAATTTAAGAAAAAATTTAAGAAGATGCGTACATGGAAATTACATCATATCATGCACACTTATATTACGATGAATCAACTTACGAGAAGGCCCTAGAGGTTATCGAGCAGGTTAAGAAATTAAGTTATGTTGAAGTAGGAAGAGCACATCAAAAAGAAGTAGGGCCTCACCCTCGCTGGAGTTGTCAGTTCTTATTTTCTCCAGAAAAGTTAAATGACATGATTCCTTGGTTACTTGAAAATAGAAGTGGGCTTACCGTTTTTACTCATGCAAATACTGGAGATGATTATCTAGATCATACTCAAAATACGCTATGGATGGGTGAGATCTTAGATCTGAAACTATCTATGTTTAAACCAATAAAATAAGATTGTTTTTGAAATTCAATTTATCGAAATTTCGATTAATTTTATCGTTAGTGTCAAAGATTAATAGAACACACACAAAGTATTTCCCCTAAATAGGATATAATTGTTTAGCATTTAAACCATCGCAAGGGGGAGAGAATGACCGATGTACTGCTGGGAGAGGTCGATGGCCTCGTGGAAGAACATCAAAAAGTGAGTAGGGCCTTTAAGGAATTAATTGTCCTGTCTCAAGAAGTCGATAGAGTTTGTAAAAACCATATCGATGTGCCAAAGGATATCACCAACTTTTTGATTAAATTCTGGGTAACTCTCGAGGCCCTTACTCAAAAAGAGGAAAAATATATCTTTCCTTCATTAATAAAAGACATTGATAGACGAGCTTATGAAAAGGCGAATGAAGCATTGAGAACTCACTCTAAATTAAAGACTGAACTGAAAGTTCTGGTGGATTATGTTTTACAATACAAAGTTAATGAGAATTCATGTGAGCTTTGGAAAGAGCTTGTTAATCGTACTACCGAAGTTGTTACAACACTTGAGGAGCATTTAAATTACGAAGGTGAGATATTTGCACAGATGATAAATTCTTACCAAATTTATGATGGGCATAGTGTTGATATAGTTTCTCCATCAGATTTAAAGCTTAAAATTAGCTAAATAGTAGAAGTTGATTTAGGTCATAAAACAACAAAGCTGACGTAGATCATATTGCGCCATGCGTAGGTTGCTATACTTATTTGAAGTATAGATATTACTGCAGGGGTAAAATAAGTGAGTAAAGTTTCAAATTTTAAAGATCAGGTGGCCAAGCTTGTTTCTTTTCATCAACAAATTCGTACAGAGTTTAAAAGTCTAATTATTTTATCTCAGGCTGTAGGAGAATCATCAAAAGGTAAGCATGGGGCCCCAAGCGGTATCTCTGAATTTCTTTTGAGGTTTTGGATTACACTTGAAGCGGATATGCAAAATGAAGAGCGATATATTTTTCCTTTAATACTTAGGGAAAATTGTAGCGATGCATATGAGTATATTAAAGAAATGACTAATGAGCATTTGGAACAAGAAGAAGAACTTAGAGGTCTAATTCAAATGGTGCAAAATTATGAACTACAAGAAGAGAGTTGCCCAGAATGGGAGAATCTTTATCTAAAAGTAAGACAGGCCGTTGATAATCTATGCCGACATATGAACTATGAAAATGAAGTTATGTATTCATTTGTTTCGCAATATGAAAATAGAAATGGAGCTGCAGTTTAAAAAAATACAACACCAAATTCTTGAAGGATCAATTTCACTGTCGGTGAAATTGATTTCTTTGATGGCATAACGGCCCAAATCGGAATCGACTGATCCGTGTACTCACTAAGCAAAGGCAATAACGTCTTATTTCTAATATGATCTAAAACATAAACACCAGGTAGTTTACAAATACCAAGACCTTGAAGAGCTGCGTTCATTTGTGCTCGTCCATTGGAGCTCTTAAAATTTCCTCTTACTTTAATACTTTCTTTTTGATCTTCATTATAGAATTGCCAGGTATCATTATTTCCAATGAGACAATTGTGAGAGCTAAGGTCTTTTGGTTTTTTGGGATGTCCAAACTTATTTAGATAATTTGGTGATGCGCAGACAAATTCTTTACGATCAGCAATTTGAATAGCAAAACCTTTCTTTGGCTTTTTAGCTGTTACACGAATAGCAAGATCAAACTCATGAGAAGTTATATCAATTAGCTCAGTAGAGAACTCAAGTTCTGCTTCGATTCCCGGATGTTTCATCATGATATTTGAAATCATTGGAGCAATGATATCTTCTCCATATGCTCCGGCCAAAGAGATTCTTATTTTATCTTTAGTGGATTCATAGCTCTCTTTAGATTGTTTAGTAAATCTTTCTATTTCTTGGATATGAATTGCACATATTTCAAAGTAGTTTTTACCGAAGTCTGTGAAGTCAATGAAGCGCGTATTTCTTTTTAGTAGTGGTTGCCCAAGTTTGTCTTCTAGCTCCTTCACTGCTTTACTTAAATGTGAACGAGAGACATTAAGGGCATCTGCTGCTTTCGTAAATGATCGAAATTGTGCAACTTTTATAAAACTATAAATGTGACTTAAATCCTTTATTGTTTCCATGTGTAAACAATGTGTCGAATGATGTCACAATTGTCAACAATTTGGTTTCAATATATAATGATGCATCAAGATAAAAGAATATTTTTCTGGAGGTATATATGAAAGTAAAAGCTGCTGTTGCTTGGGGCCCAAATGAGCCACTTAAAATTGAAGAAGTTGATTTAGAAGGACCAAAGAAGGGAGAGGTTCTTGTAAAAATGCATGCTACAGGTGTTTGTCATACTGATGCATTCACTCTTTCTGGAGCAGATCCAGAAGGTCTATTTCCTGTAATTCTTGGTCACGAAGGTGGTGGAGTTGTTGTTGAAGTAGGTGAAGGTGTAACTAGTGTTGAAGTTGGTGATCACGTTATTCCTCTATACACTGCTGAGTGTGGTGTTTGTAAAATGTGTAAATCAGGAAAAACAAATCTTTGTTCTTCTGTTCGTGAGACACAAGGTAGAGGTCTTATGCCAGATGGAACAAGCCGTTTTTCTAAAGATGGAAAAATGATTCATCACTATATGGGAACTTCTACTTTTGCTGAATACACAGTTGTTGCTGAAGTATCTCTTGCAAAAGTTAGTAAAGAAGCTCCTCTAGATAAAATCTGCCTTCTTGGTTGTGGTGTAACAACTGGAATCGGTGCAGTTTTCAATACTGCTAAAGTTGAAGAAGGTGCAACAATTGCAGTATTCGGACTTGGTGGAATTGGGCTATCGGTACTACAAGGTGCAAAGATGGCAAAAGCTGGAAGAATTATTGCTATTGATATTAATGATGATAAGAAAGAAATGGCAATGAAGTTTGGTGCAACTGACTTTGTTAACCCTAAAAATTATGACAAGCCAATTCAAGACGTTATTGTTGAACTTACTGACGGTGGTGTTGATTACTCGTTTGAGTGTGTTGGTAACGTTAATTTAATGAGAGCAGCTCTAGAGTGTTGTCACAAAGGTTGGGGGGAATCAATTATTATTGGTGTCGCAGGTGCAGGTCAAGAAATCAGTACTCGTCCATTCCAACTAGTAACTGGACGTGTTTGGCGTGGTAGTGCTTTTGGTGGTGTAAAGGGGAGAACAGAACTTCCAGGTTATGTTGATCGTTATATGTCAGGCGAAATTAATCTTGATGATCTTGTAACTTTCAAATTACCATTAGAAAAAATCAATGAAGCTTTCGATCTAATGCACGAAGGTAAGGCAATTAGAACTGTTATTGATTTTAATGCTGAAGGTTAATTCATGAGCTTTGAAAAATTAAAAAGTCATAAATCATTTGAAGGGGAGACAGCATTCTGTCTCCACTCTTCAAAAGTTACAAAGACAGATATGAAGTTTTCATACTTCAAGCCTAATACTGATAAAATTGAAAATATAATCATTTGGTTATCTGGCCTTACATGTACGGAAGTGAATTTCATAACAAAAGCAGGTGCTCAATTTCACCTTGCTAAGACAAATACAATGATCGTTTGTCCTGATACTTCTCCAAGAGGACTTGAGCTTCCTGGTGAGCATGATAGTTATGATTTTGGTTCAGGTGCTGGGTTTTACTTAAATGCGACTACAGATGGTTATAAAGATGATTATAAGATGTATGATTATATCGTTAATGAGTTTGTTCCATTACTAAAGGATGCCTTTGGAAATGCAAAGCTTTCGATTACTGGTCACTCAATGGGTGGGCACGGAGCACTTGTTATCGGCTTAAATAATCCTGAATTATTTCATGCTATCTCTGCGTTCTCTCCAATCGTAAATCCAACGCAAGTACCTTGGGGGCAAAAAGCCTTTACTGGGTATTTAGGCAATGATGAGAATTTATGGAAGCAGTACGATGCTTGTGAGTTGATCAAGAGTGGCAGGACTCATGCAAAGAAAATATTGATTGAGCAAGGACTTGCTGATGAATTCTTTGAAGAACAATTAAAGACAAAGAATTTTGAAGATATTTGTGCAGAGTTTAATCAAGAGCTAACGGTAAATTATCGCCAAGGATATGATCATAGCTACTATTTCATCGCCTCATTTATCGAGGATCATCTCAAACACTTAATTTCTTAATTTATAATTAAAGACAAGGGCCTCACGGGCCCTTTTTTATTTACTTTAGTTATGAATTTGATGGAATTGTCGATATAATTATTGCCATGGAAAAAATGAAACTCACATTTTATGGCGCTACATCAACGGTAACTGGATCAAAAACTTTTCTACATATAAATGGTAAGAATATTCTCATCGATAGTGGAATGTTTCAGGGAGGAAAAGATTTAAGTGATTTAAATCAAAAACTTCCAGATTTTGATATTTCAAAAATTGATGCAATTTTTCTTACTCACGCTCACTATGACCACTCTGGCTACTTGCCTGTATTAGTTAAGAATGGCTTTAAGGGTAAAATATATTGTACTGAAGTAACAAAGAAGATTGTCGAAATAATCTTAAAAGATTCTGCAAATATTCAAGAGTACGATTTTAAAGAAAGGAAAATAAAAGAAGTTCTCTATGGCCTTGATGATGTAGATGAAACAATGACATATTTTAAAGTTGTAGAACAAGGTCAATGGTACGGAGACGACTTTCGTTATATTTTTGAAGAAGCAGGTCATATTTTAGGTGCTTCTAGTATTATCTTTGATAATGGAGAGTCCAAAATCTGTTTTTCAGGAGACGTTGGCCGTAAGGATGATCTTATTCACATGGCGCCTCATAAAGAAACAGAATCAGACTATCTTGTGATTGAATCAACTTATGGAGATCGCCTTCATAAGAAAGAAGATACTCAATTAGTACTTAAAAAACATATTAAGAGAATAATATCTACTCAAGGTGTACTTCTTATTCCTGCTTTTGCGGTTGCACGAACTCAAGTTATTATCTACTCACTATTTGAACTTTTCGAGAAGTATCCGGATATAGATATTCCAATTTATCTGGATACTCCAATGGGAGTTCGTGTAACAAGGCTATATATGCAAATGGCCGAAAAGTTAAAAGTTGATTCTGAGCGATTTATCTCTGCAATGAAAAAAGTACGATTTGTTGAATATAGTAGCGATACAAAGAAACTAGCTCGCGCTAAGAAGCCATTTATTCTAATAAGTTCCTCAGGAATGATAAGTGGTGGGAAGATTCTTAAGTATATGGATATGTACGCAAAACATGAGAATAATACAGTTCTAATAACTGGCTTTCAAGGTGAGGGGACGATCGGTCGAAAGTTAGTTGATAATGAAAAAGAAATCTATCTTCTTGGGCATACGATGAATGTCAGGGCCCATGTCGAAAAATTAGAGTCAATGTCGGCCCATGCTGATCGTGATGAATTGATTGATTATATTAAAAAATCAGGTTCAAACTTAAAAAAGGTTTTCGTTAATCACGGAGAAGAGCCAGTCGTCATTAACTTTGTAAAGACTATAAAAGAGAGCTTGGGTGTAGAGGCGATCAATGTTGAAGATGGCATTGATTATATTTTGGGGGAATAATGAAAATTGTTGTTACTGGTGGACCAGGTGGTGGAAAAACTACTGCACTTGATCTTTTCAAAAGAGAACTTGTGGAAGATATCGTGATTGTTCCTGAAGCTGCTACTTCTGTTTTTCAAAGTGGTGTTGCTAGAGATAAGAGACCTGAAGTTGTAAAAGATATTCAAAAAATGATTTATGATTATCAAGTGAACTTAGAGTCGATTTATGAAAAACAGAACCCTGGTAAAATACTTCTGTGTGACCGTGGAACATTAGATGGAATGGCGTATTGGCCGGATGAGTGTGGTTCTTTTTTTGATAAAATTAATTCCACTTATGACCATGAGTTGAATCGTTATGATGCAGTCATATTTTTTGAAACTGGTGCCAACTCCGGAGGTGATATTACGAGTAATAATATCTACCGAAGTGAGACAAACAGACAGGCAATTGAATTAGATCGTAAGTTAAAAGAGATATGGTCAGTTCATCCTAATTTTTACTTTGTTGATAGTAAGAAATCATTTATGGATAAAATTATCAGTGGTGTAGAAATCTTAAAAACAGTAGTCAAATAATGAAAAGCAGCAAGAAGAGTAAGAAAACAAAAAAGCTTAAATATATTATTCAAAAAGTTAATAAGACTTTTGAAGAATTTGATAAGAAAAAATTTAAGAGAAGTTTAGAAGCTGCAGGGGTTTCTGAAAAAGCAAGCCAAGAGATTGTTAAAGAAATTGCTGAAGAACTTGATCCATTTTCAACTTCAACTGCAATTCATCAAAAGACTTACCGTGCTCTGAAGAGAAGATCTAAACTCGATGCTGCAAATTACAATATTAAGAGGGCCATCTATAAATTAGGCCCAACTGGATATCCATTTGAAATTCTTTGTGCTGAAATGTTAAGGGCCAAGGGGTATAAAACTCAAGTTTCAGTAGTTAAGAAAGGAAAATTTGTTAAGCATGAAGTTGATGTCGTTGCTTCAAGGGCCGACGGAGATATATACTGTGAGTGTAAGTTTCATAATCGAAAGTATTATAAAAATGATGTGAAAATACCTCTTTATGTTTATGCTCGTTATCTCGATATTAAAGAAGCTAATCCACACTTAAATTTTCAATATGCTTTAATTTCAAATACACAGTTTTCAGAAGATGCAATTAAGTATGCTAAGGGTGTCGACTTAATGTTATTTTCGATGAATTATCCAAAAAAGAATACATTCTGTGATTTGATTCAACGCTATCGAATCTATCCAATTACAGTTTTATCGACTCTAAGAGCGAGAGAGAAAAAGAGGCTTCTTGATAAAGGTATTGTGGTTATCAAGCATGTTAATAGAGCTTGCTTAAAAGCACTTGATCTTAGCGATATTGAAGTTCGAAAAGTTTTAAATGAAATAAAAGTCTTGATGAGCAAGAGCTAACTACCTTATTTATGTTAGTTAACTGATAGGTTTGGACGTGATTTCAGTGTGTTACCTTAAGTAATTATTACAGCAAAACCTATATTTTCTAATTATCGTTCATAAAAATGGCATAATCCTGCTATGCGTAATTTTGGAGGAAGATAATTATGAAAAGAGTAATGTCTACAGTTCTGTCGTCTCTTTTATTGGCCACTTCGGTAACTGCCACAGCTGGTGATTTTGAGAATTATGTTAAAACCCTAAAGTATAGCAAGCTTGATTCAAAGCTTGGTGGCAATATTAAAGAGGTTGTTACTCGCAATAAGCTTCCGCTTACACGTCCTGAATTTTGTCCATTAAATAATACGCGCTCTTATGAAGAAGCATTAAGTAGTTTAAAGGCCATTGTAACAGTTTTCAAAGATGACTGCTTTGATGGTAATGAATCATTAATCGAACAAGTCCTTAACAGTTCAAATGAACTTGAAGAGGAATTAAATAAGTTAAAAGAAGAGCAGGGAAAAGAAACAGTTGATGTTATTCCTTCTGCAGATGAAGTAGATATTAATGGTATTCCTTTAATGCAGGTTATGAATGGAGTAAACACGCTCTTTTCAAATAATAAGTGTTCAAGTCTTGATAGAACTCCATTTCTTCAGCGCTCGGCAGATGTTATCCAAACATTTTCGCAATTTGGTTTATACTCACCATCTGGTGTAACAGTTGCCTATGGTGGATTAGCTGTTGCTTCAATTTTACGATTTATTAACAATATTTTTAATGACCGTTTTCAATTTGAAAATGAAGAAGATATCAATACTTTTGTAAAGCTTAACTGTGCATACTACGACGTAAGAAACCAAGTAAAGGCCCTTGAGGTTTTCGATATCGATACGGACAGACATTATACTGATAAAGAGATATCTAAAGCATTAGTTGCGCAGGTAAAGAAAGAGTTAGAATCTCTTACGAAGGCAAAAGAAAGTGTAGAAGCTGAGTTTGAGAAAATTAAAGAAGCTGAAGTTGCAAAAGTTGATGCTGATGTTGAAAAACTAATAGTCGGTCTTTATGAGAAAATGAAAACACCTCTTTCTGATAAGCCTGGTAAATCTGCAACATACCAACAAGCTGAGATCCTAGGAGAATTAGCTTACTCAAAACCTTTGCTAGAAGAGTACTTAAATGAATATATTGCAGAATCACAAGGAGCGGATCGTTTCTTAAATATGCTTTTCAAACAAAAACTAAGCAAACTTGATAATGCAATGGAGCTTATGGAGATGAGTGTTAAGGATTTTAATCAGCTATTCCTTGCAGATATGGCCAGCTCATTCAATAGAGTTCTAAATAATATTCAAGCTAAGAGAAAGAAGGCCCGTGACAACTTTGATGACACATATTTAATCTCACTAGGTGAAGAGAGTATCTCTGTAAAAGAATATAAAGAGCTTCTTAAAAGTGATGATCTAAAAAAGAGAGAGAAGGCAATTGCCGATGCTTATGGTGCTATTTCTGAAGTTGATAATCGCCTAGCTGCCATTATTGCAAAGAAAGAGTATTCTTCTGTAGATTCAAAAGATGGTGATTTAAGAGAAATTATTAAGTCTCTTGATATCGTTCGTAACCATGTTTATGGAAAGTATGGACGCGAGTTCTTAGATAAAATGAGAAGCCTTTCTGAAGAGCAAAATAAAAACTTTAATCAAAAGTATAAAGATCTTGAAAAGAATTATGAGATCACTAAGTCTGGTAATTCAGCAAAACTTGGCGAAGATGCTCAACTTAACGCATGTGTTGATGTGCAAACGACAAGAGAGATTTGGGTATATGCTCAAAAACTTTCAGAGCTAGGTTATGACTTCATCGCAACTAATAATGATATCTTTGGTGATGCAGACAATGCTGATAGAAAGAGAATTAAATCTCATAATGATTCAGCGATCCTTGCTCGTCGTATTATCACAGCAAGAAATTATCTAAAGAAGATCGCAATGCAAAGAGAGCTTGGACGTGAAGATGTTGAAGTTGAAGGTCAGAAGTATTCTCTTGCAGAAGCCGAAGGTGTTGTTCGTAATATTGAATTTTATGGAAAAAAGCTTTCGCTAGAAGAAGCACAAGATTACCTTGATAATAAATTTGGTCAAAAAGGTTTACGAGGCGATCGTCTTGGACAGATTATGATGGAAATCATCAATAATCGAGATAAAACGGTTGGACTTCAAAAATTCTATAAAGTTAACAAGTGCTCAAATCTTTCAACAATTTCTAGATAATTAAAAGCCAGCTTAAAGCTGGCTTTTTTAATGTGTATTTTATTTATGTTCTCTTGTTTAAGTGTTCACGCATGCTATAAGTCACAAGTATTTTTAAAACTTTAATCAGGAGATAATTGATGAAATCAATGATCATAGCTCTAATTTCACTAGTATCACTAAATGTTATGGCAAAGACTGTAACAAAGAATCTAACTAATGAAGAAACTCAAGTTGCAGTTAAACTTGCTAATCAATATAAAGTTGAGCTTCAAGTAAGTGGACCTTGTACTAAAGTTGAATTTAATATTATTGATAGTATTAAAGGATACAATCCGGCCGTATGGAGCCTAAATGCAGGCCATATGACTTACCTTCTAGAAGATAGTGAAGCGACTAGCTTAGTGTATCTTTTTGATCGTGTCGAAGTTCCTACAGTAATGATCAACTCATTTACGCAAATTTCAAAAGCGACAATTACTGGTTCTTCTTGTGGGTTTAATCCATACAAGTGGACTATTTCATTTGATGATTTAGAGTAGGGGCTTGTTTTTAAGTTGGCGAGACTTGGCCAACTTCGGCTTATAAACAGGATGTTTTGTATGCAACCATGAGCAGGAGCGATTGGTTGCCCTGCCTTCGTTGGCATACGTCGCATCCTGCTCCTAAACTCGAATCAAATTCAAGTTCTATACCCAAGCAACAATAATAAAAAAGCCCAGGATAAACCTGGGCTTTTTTATTATGGTGGCCCGGGCGAGACTTGAACTCGCACAGTATTGCTACCGGCGGATTTTGAATCACTGGCGTTTACCAATTTAAAAATAATGACAGTTTTTCAAGAAGTTTTTGAATTTTGCCTGGGAACCTGGGGGATTATGGTTTTGCCTATACAGCAGAATTAAACTAAAATCATTTCATGGATAAGAAATCACCTTTAGATCAAATTTCAAATGAATCAATTATTGTTGCAGGATCATTTTTTTTAGCAGCTGGGTTTTTGATATTTCTTGCATATATTACTGTCTGTAAAGAGTGCAATTTCTCTACTCTTGGAAACTTAGGTTCATATTTCTCTGGAGTGGCTGCTTTATCAGGGGCCATTTTTGTAATATGGACACTTAAGCTTCAGAAAGAATCTATAACTCAGATACAGAAACAAAATCATATAGATAGGTTAAATGCTATTTATAAGGAACATGTTGACACGATACAAAGTACACTTACATATATTGAAAATGCTGGTGGCCAGGTTCAAATCGGAGGTGCTGCTGCAATTGTAAAATTAGCAGAGCTTTCGGAACACGGGACCATGAATAGAGATCAAGCTTATAATCAACTCGGCTATGAGAATATGAAGTCAGTGATAGCTTCTGTTTCATTACTTCAAAATTGGTTGCTAGAAAATAATGAAAATTTTTATTATTACCCTATGTACCGGACTCGCTATGAAGGGCTAGTTTTGTCTTTTGAGAAATTACTACCTCCTGATGTGAGGGAAATGAGTAATTCAGAAATAGAAGCAAACTATCTACAGGATTACAATAAGCTCTCTCTTTTTAAGGCAATCACTAATATTAAAGAGCAGTCTTTTTTGGCGTTTTGTAAATTTGAAGAGATGAGAGGTTAAGATTTTAATTTTTCTAAAAGGTAATCGAAATAATGTTTCCTAGACGGGGCTAGAAATTTCTTATAGTCATCCATGGGGAAAATATAGCTCTTATCATTATTGCAGTAGTAGCAACTTAGCATACAGTTTGCCGGTTCATAGACATTGTTTTCAGTATCAACTCTTTCAATCTCAAATCGATATCCTCTTCTTCCTTGAGCAGTTCTTCCTACGGTTCTAGTTTTTAATAGATTGGCATCAATTAATTTTCGAATTAAGGAGATGGGAGTTTCACAATAGCAGCATTTTCCATCCTGTTTTAGAAATTGATCAAGGTACCAGATAGTCAGTTCCGCTGCAGATTGAAAACCATTAGAGGTTGCTCCATGTTTAGATTTAATAAAATTTGCTTTTACTTTCAAAAGATCTTCAAGAGAAATATCATTCCTCTCACTCGCTTTTGACTCTAGTAAAGATCTTAGTTTTTCTTTGATTTTTGATCCCCTTGTGTTTTTTGTAGAATTTTTAACTGATCTTTAAGTATATTTATTTGCTTATCTTTTTCATTATTTTGATTGATATAACTATTCATTTTATTCTGAGTTTCTATAAGCGCTTTTTCTGCATCTATTTTATCTAAGTATATTGATGTTCTTTGGCTCGCTATTACTAAAGCGACTGAAAAAATAATAACTGCAATTTGAAAGAGTAATGTATACTTGGATGCTCTGACTTGTTCTGAGGCAGCCTTTACTTGACTAAGGTTTACAATCGTTTCTAGATGTTTTGTCTTCTGATCTCGAACTTGCTTGGCCCAGTCTTGTATTGAACCCATTGTTGAGTCAGAAACATTTACCATTTCATTTATTCTTGTTTCAAATGGACTTAGTATTAAAGATAGCTCAACGGGATTGCTTAGCATTATTTCACCAGTTGCTATTTTTTTTATATTTAAAAATGATCTTATAGAATATCTGAAAATTTGTTCTTTAGTGGCAGGGATCGATTGAATTAAATTATAGGTGTTATTAAAGAAATTAGTTAGCTTTGCTATATCTTGATAAGTCTCATCGTTATTATATTTATCAATTAGTTCTTGAAAAGGAGTGATATATTGATCCTCAAGTTGCTTTTTTATTTCTCTTAAATATTGTTCTCCTACTTTTGGCTCGGGAATATTCTCACTTTTAATTTCTGAGGTGACGAGGTTTCTAAGTGGTGCATCTATTTGAGTTGCAACATCAGTTTTTTCACATATTTTAATTAAGTCTTCAGCTATAGATTTTAAATATTCAATTCTACCGATAATGGCTGGGAATAATATTTTTTCTTCAAAAAAACCAGTTTGAGGAGAAAAATCTTTTATTAATTCTTTTAAGTCATGAATTTCTTTTTTATTTAACATTAGAATACCAGCTTTATACGATTAATAATTTGACCTATAACTTCTTCTTCAAGGTCAATTCTCATCTTTTTTGAAACAAGTTTCTGAACTTTCACAGCAGCTTGAATATATTCAATCTGTTCCTCAAGTGTGAAACGATCCCAATTTGATGAACTTTTCATTCTGTTATGTGACTTGAGTAGAAGTTGAATATTATCAGGGTGATGTTGACCAGGATCTTCTTTATTAAGAAGAGCTTTGGCGTGCTCTAATTCAAAATCTAAGTTAAAGAATGATCTTAATTGAGAGCTGATATTTTCAAATTCCTGGAGTCTATATTTGTCCTTGGTGGTTAGTAGAGATTCATCATGTTTGATCTTTTGGGCCCTTGTAAGAGGGGCAAGGTCATCTTCTAACTCTCGATCAAGTAAGACATTGGCCTCACTCTCTGTAAGAAATCTCACTTTCCTTGGTCTTTCTGAATCATCAATTTCTATATGGCCAGAGTATGCACCTCTGGAAATATTTGAACTGATTCTAGCTGCAATCTCTCTGAGGCCAGTGGTCTCATTCTTTTGATTTTCAGCTTCCTTGTTTGCTTTCTCTAGAATTTCAGGGTGGAGCTCTCCAACACGAATTGCCCACTCGGACACTGTGGTCCAGCCTTCAATCGTATTGAGAGTATCGAGGTACTTTTTTGATATAGACATGCACACTTGTCGGATAAAGTCCCAAAAAGCCTAAATAAAAAATGACATAACATAAGGAAATTGTTCTAATTATAAAAATACATCAAGCCACTTGGTGCAATTCATCTTGCACCAACAAGGTCTATGCATTATACTGCTTAGAGTAACTTGTTGCACTTTTAAGAGGAAGTGATGATTTTAAGTAAACTCAGTGATTTATGTGACATTCGAAGCGGTTATTCCTTTAGGGGGAAGATCGAAGAGTCAAAAGACTCTGAGTACAAGGTTGTTTTGGCCAAAGATCTGGCCCCTTTTACAGGAATCGACTTTGGTTCACTCATTCACGCTGACTATAGTGGCAGAAACGATGAGGTTCTTCTAAGAGATGAAGATATTCTATGTATTGGCAACGGGCCACGTCTGTATTCTGCAGTAATTAGGGATGTCCCTGAGAATGTAGTTCCTTCATCTCATATCTGGATTATGAGATTGAAATCAAATGTCATTAGCAATGACTATCTTTCATGGTCACTCAATCACTCTCAAAAATATTTTCAGTCAATGTCTCAGGGGGCAACAGTTGGGCACATTAATCGCAAGATGCTTGAGAGCATGGAAATTAATGTTCCTGATCTGCAAACTCAAAAGAACATTGTTGAATTAGAAAATCTATTAATAAAAGAAAAAGAAGTTTTCTCTGCTCTTATTGAAAGAAGAGAGAAACTCATTAATCAAATACAAAAAGAATTAGGAAATAGTAGGAGATAAGTATGGCTGGAAAAGTAAATCAAGATGAAATTAACTCAATTCTTTGGAAGGCATGTGACACATTTAGAGGAATTTTAAATGCTACAGATTATAAAAACTATATTTTGATCATGCTCTTTATAAAATATATCTCTGACACATGGGAAGAGCATTATGAGGAATTAAAGAAGAAATATAAAGACGATGACCAAATCAAGAGAAAACTTGAAAGAGAGCGCTTTATTCTTCCTGATGGTTGTCACTTTAAAGACCTCTATGAGCAACGTAATGAGGCTAACCTGGGAGAAATTATTAATATTGCTCTTTCTAATATTGAAGATGCCAATAAGAAAAAACTAGAAGGTGTATTTAGAAACATCGATTTCAACTCTGAGGCTTATCTTGGACAGGCCAAGGAGAGAAACTCAAGACTTAAGTCTCTTTTAGAAGACTTCAATCAGCCAAAACTAAATTTAAGACCAAGTAAAATTGGAAACCAAGATGTTATTGGTAATTCTTATGAATATTTAATTGGTAAATTTGCAGCCAGTAGTGGTCAAAGTGCAGGAGAATTCTATACTCCTGCTGAGGTCAGTGAGTTAGTTGCAGAATTAGTACAACCTAAGTCGGGAGATCGAATTTGTGATCCCGCTTGTGGTTCAGGATCTTTACTTATTAAGTGTGCGAATCAACTTCTAAAAGATGGTGTTAATGACTTTGCTCTTTATGGCCAGGAAGTAAATGGTCAGACAATGGCACTAGCGAAAATGAATATGTTTCTTCATGGTGTAGATGGAGCAAGAATCGAATGGGGTGATACTATTCGAAATCCTAAACTTGTTGAAGATAGTGCCACTATGAAATTTGAGGTTGTAGTCGCAAATCCACCATTCTCTCTTGATAAGTGGGGGCATGAGGAAGCATCAGCAGATGCCTACAATCGTTTTCATCGAGGTCTTCCTCCAAAGACTAAAGGTGATTTTGCTTTTATTACTCACATGATTGAAACAATCACAGAAGATAGTGGTCGAGTTGGAGTAGTTGTTCCTCACGGGGTACTTTTTAGAGGATCAAGTGAAGGAAAAATCAGACAATCATTAATTGAAGAAAACTTACTTGATGCTGTTGTAGGTCTTCCTTCAAACCTTTTCTACGGAACAGGTATTCCTGCTGCAATCTTAATCTTTAAGAAAGGAAGGAAAGATAAGTCTGTCTTCTTCATTGATGCAAGTCGTGAATATCAAGATGGAAAAAATCAAAATACTTTAAGATCTAAAGATATTGATAAAATTGTTAGCACTTATCAGAAAAGAGAAAATGTAGATAAGTATGCTTATAAAGCAAGCTTTGATGAAATTAAGGAAAATGATTTCAATCTAAATATTCCTCGTTATGTCGATACTTTTGAGGAAGAGGAAGAGATCGATATCCAGGCTGTTCAAGGAGAGATTAATCAACTTGAAGATCAACTTGCGACTATTCAGCATCAAATGAAGAAGTATCTTAAGGAGCTTGGTTATGGTGCCTAAAGGATGGAAAAAGCTAATTGGAGAAGAAATAGCAGATAAAATAACAAAAGGATCTTCACCTAAGTGGCAAGGTTTTGATTATCAAGACTCAGGTTGTTTATTTGTAACTAGTGAAAATGTAAGAGAAGGTTATTTGGATATTTCAAAGCCAAAGTATTTACCTTTAGAATTCAATGAAAAATTAAAAAATAGTCAGCTTAAGCAGGGAGATATATTAATTAACATAGTTGGTGCATCAATCGGACGTTCTTGTCTCATACAGAAAGATATATCACCTGCAAACATAAATCAGGCAGTTTGCCTCTTTAGAGTTAAAAAAAATATTAGTCACGAATACGTAAGTTTTTATTTGCAGGCACCACATATTGTTAGAAAGTTATTAGGTAGCCAAACAGAATCAGCAAGACCCAACTTATCTCTTAGTGACCTTCGAAGTTTTTCATTCGATATACCACCAATATTTGAGCAAGAAAAAATAGCATCAATTCTTTCAACTTGGGATGAGGCAATTGAAAAACTAGAAAAACTCATTGAGACAAAAAAGAAAAGAAAAAAAGGTCTGATGCAGCAGCTTCTTAACCCAAAAAAGAAATATGGCAAATTGCCAGACGGTTGGAAATTAAAAAAGATGGAAGAATGCGTAAAATATGAAGGAGGAGCACAGCCACCTCGCGATACTTTTATTTTTGAAGAAAGGTTAGGTTATATAAGATTAATACAGATAAGAGATTATAAGACAGATAATTTCAAAACATACATAAAAGAAGAGTTAGCTAGAAAAAAATGCACTAAAGAAGACGTGATGATTGGAAGATATGGGCCTCCCATTTTTCAGGTTTTAAGAGGTATCGAAGGTGCATACAATGTTGCTCTAATGAAAGCGATCCCTCGAGATGGTCTTGATAGAGAGTATATGTATTATTTCCTAAGCCAAGAAAAAATTGAAAGATATTTAGATGGCTTTAGTCAGAGAAGTGCAGGCCAAGCAGGAATAGAGATGGATATGTTATTATCATATCCATTCCCCTTACCAACTAAAAAAGATCAGGAAAAAATTGTTGTAGTTTTAACAGCAGTTGATAAAGAAATTTCACTTTATCATGCTAAACTTGATAAATTAAAAAATCAAAAGAAAGGACTAATGCAACAACTCTTAACAGGAAAGAAAAGAGTTCAGATATAAGAGGTAATGGATGGCCATTTCAAAATACACGGAAGATTTATCGTCACATATTCCTGCTTTGGATTTACTTATTAAGCTTGGATATAAATATATTACTCCTAGTCAGTCAGTAGAACTACGAGGAGGTAAGAAAGGAAAAGTTGTTCTTGAGGGAGTATTGAAGGAATGGCTTAGTGAAAATAATAGCATTGAATCTAAAGGATCAAAACATTCCTTTTCTGAAAGTAATATCACAAAAGCTGTAGAAGTGCTTTCTAATAAACCTTTTGATGCTCTTTTGAAGGATAATGAAGATATCTATGATCTTTTAACTTTAGGTAAAAGCTTTGAGCAAACGATAGAGGGAGATACTAAATCACACTCCTTAAAGTATATTGATTGGAAAAATCCAAAGAATAATGTCTTTCATGTCACAGATGAATTTGAAGTAGAAAAAAGACACAGTAATCAAACAAGAAGACCTGATATTGTCTTATTTGTTAATGGAATCCCTCTTGTTGTTATTGAATGTAAAAGACCAGATAAGAAGGGAGCCTTGAAGGAAGGAATTAGTCAGCAACAAAGAAATCAAATGGTTGAAGAAATCCCTCATCTCTTTACTTTTTCACAAATCCTTATGTCTTGTTGTCAAAATCTCGCTAAATATGGAACAGCTGCTACTCCTGAAGAATATTGGATGGTATGGAAAGAGGAAGATGATAAGAGACAAGAAGAGAATTTAAAAAGTCTTATAAATTTACCAATAGATGAAAATAATAAGGCCAGTATATTTAAAGAGAAAAAAGACTATCAACTTAGGTATATGGAAAAAATCTGGGATTCAGGAGAAAGACTTCCTTCCCCTCAAGATAAAGCCATTGATAGTCTCCTAAGACCTGATCGATTACTAGATCTAACATATGGATTTATTGTTTTTGATAATAAGGTAAAGAAGGTTTGTCGTTATCAACAGTATTTTGCAATTAATGCCACTTTAAATAGAGTTACTGATGTTAAAGGTGATTCTCAACGAAAAGGTGGAGTTATTTGGCACACAACTGGTTCAGGTAAGTCATTAACTATGGTTATGATGGCAAAAGCACTGACTTTAGAACCATCAATTAAAAACCCTAGAGTTATACTTGTTACAGATAGAGTCGATCTTGATGATCAAATCTGGAAAACATTTAAGGCCTGTGGAAAAGATGTTGAAAAAGCCTCAAGTGGTAAAAACCTTTTAAAGCTTATTGAGGACGGAAAAGCAGATATCATCACAACTGTCATTGATAAATTTGAGTCAGCTAGTAAAGAGAAAGACTTCAAATCTGAGAGTCATAATATTTTTGTCCTGGTTGATGAAAGTCATCGCTCTCAATATGGTGTGAGCCATGCCAAGATGGTAAACATCTTCCCAAAGGCTTGCTATCTTGGTTTTACAGGAACCCCACTCTTAAAGAAGGAAAAAACAACTGCGAAAAAATTTGGTGGTTTTATTCATAAGTACACAATGAATCAAGCAGTAAAAGATGGAGCAGTTGTCCCTCTACTCTATGAGGGGAGAATGAGTGAGCTTAGAGGTGATAAAGCGCAACTTGATAGATGGTTTGAGCGAATTACTGATGGATTAACAGATAAACAAAAAGCAGACTTGAAAAATAAATTTAAAAGAGAAGAAGAGCTTTTAAAGGCAGATCAGAGATTAATGGAGATTGCCTATGATATTCGTGAGCACTTTCTAGCAAATTACAAGGGAACTGGGTTCAAAGGTCAGCTTGCCTGTTCAAGTAAGCAGGATGCAGTAAGATATAAAAAATACTTTGCTGATTTTAAAGATATAAAAGTAGATGTCATTATTTCTGCTCCTGACACAAGAGAAGAACACAGTGATATTGATGAGTCAGATGTTCCAGAAGTGCAATTGTTCTGGAAAGACATGATGAATAGATATGGAAATGAGACTAAATATACAGAAAATATCATTAAGGCCTTTAAATATTCTGATGAACCTGAAATCTTAATTGTTGTCGATAAGCTTCTGACAGGATTTGATGCTCCTAAGAACTCAGTCCTTTATATTGATAAAAGATTAAAGGATCATAATATTCTACAGGCCATTGCTAGAGTGAATCGTGTCTTTGAAGGAAAAGGCCATGGTCTCATTGTTGATTATCGTGGAATATTTGGAGAAATTAACAGTGCAATTGATACTTATGCAGCTCTAGAGAATGAAGGCTTTGAAAGAGAGGATGTGGAAGGCACTCTTATCAATGTTGAACTTGAAATTAAAGAGTTAGCACAGAGACATACTAATGTTTGGGAAGTATTTAAAGAGGTTACTAACAAATCAGATATTGAGGCCATGCAAAGGCATTTGGAGCCAGAAGATATAAGACAAGAATTTTATAAGAGACTGACAAGTTTTTCTAAGACTTTACAGCTTGCTCTTTCAAATCCGAAATTTCAGGACGAAACAGAAGAAAAAATAAAGCAAATGTATCAAAATGATCTTAAAACATTCATCAACTTAAGAGCTTCGATAAAGCAAAGGTATGGTGAGACAGTGGATTATTCAACTTATGAAAAACAAATTAGAAACATGGTCAATAAATATGTGGGGGCTGATCAGGTAAAGATCATTATTGATCAAACTTCTATTTTTGATGAAGAAGATTTTGAGAAAGAGCTAGAAAGTATTGAAGGCGATGCTGCTAAAGCTGATACTATCGCATCTCGTATCAAAAGAACTATAAATGAAAAAATGGATGAAGACCCTGCTCTATATAAGAAACTTTCTGAAATGATCGATGAGGCCATTCAGTTACATAGAGAGAAAAGATTAAATGATGCTCAATATTTATCAAAAGTAAGAGAAGGGCTAGATGAATTAAGAGGAAAGAGCAAAGGAAACTCATATCCTGACTCAATTCGAAATAATGATGATGCTAAAGCATATTTTGGAATTCTAAAAGAATACATTGATCTCGAATTAACAAAGTTAGGAGATATTGCTGAAAAAGTATTCTCAATTATAGAAGAAAATAAAGAGAGAGATTGGGATAAACCCCATAAAGAAGATGTACAAAATTTAATGATAAACGATATAGAAGATCATCTGTTTATGATTAAAGGAAAATTTGATTTAGATTTACCTCATGACAAAATGGATTTGATTATTGAGAGATTGATGATGACGGCAAAGAGGAGAAACTAGGTATATACTCATGGAAGATTTTGTTAGCTACGGAAATCGAAGGATCGATTTCACTATAAAAAGAAAAAATAGAAAAACTCTTGGAATTTCAGTTCTACCGACTGGTCATGTCGAAGTGGATGCACCGATGGATTCAGAGGTAGAAAAAATTAAAGAAGTTATTCTTAAAAAGGGAAAGTGGATTATTTCTCAGCAAAGAGATTTTTCTCAGTTTCCTCTTCAGCAACCAGACAGAAAAGTAATTAATGGTGAAACGGTTAGGTATCTAGGCCGTCAGTATAGGTTAAAAATTATTAAGTCTGAGGAAAATGAAGTTTATCTTCTTGATGATAAAATTATCATTGAGACATTAGAAGAAACTAATCGAGAACTAAACAGGACATTGCTGCTGAAATGGTACAGAAGTCAGGCCAAAGAAACTTTTGAAGGTTTATTTGGGAAGTGCTTGGCCAATTCTGAAAAAATTGGAATCGACTTACAGCAGTCTTTCAATATTAGAAGAATGCATAAACGTTGGGGAAGTTGCTCAAAGGATGGTGGGATCACATTAAATCTTGAGCTTGTATGTTCTCCTGTTGATTGTATTGAATATGTTATTTTTCATGAGCTTTGCCATCGTCATGAGGGCACTCATAATCAAAGATTCTATGATCTCTTGGCCACTGTTTGCCCTGATTATCGAGATAGAAAAAAGAAGCTAGAGCAATGCTCTGAAGGATTAATGGGACTCTGAGTCGTAGATTCTACTAAAATCTTACATTTGTATTTGACGCGGGCCTCGCTGTGTAGAGGCCGATAAAATCAATAGGTTAGGAAAATTCAAGCAGCTGATCTAGACCATCAGCTGCTTAGAACTAGCAACCCAAAACCCGGCTTGCACTGGATTTAAATGGAATTTTAATGGGTTACAATGGTATTTTTCATTTTAAGTTCCATCTGTTCATAACGCAAGCCTTTTTCTCTCAAGGAGAGAAGGAGGTACCCCATGGTTACATAAAATAAGCTGAATTTTTAGTTATTATTATTATTAACAGTTCAACATGGATGAATAGTTATGTTCAATTATTATCAGCGTTCTCCCAGCACGCAAAGAAGTGGGAATTCATTTAGTACAGATACAATTGTCGCCGTTTGGATGAAGGCAAGGCCAATCCCTGGCAAAGACTCAAACACTTATAGAAAAGATTCTTGCGGTGCTGAGATTAAGCTTTCTGAGTACGGAAACAGAAACTCTAATTATGGTTGGGAAGTCGACCATGTAGTTCCTGTTTCAAAGGGTGGTTCTGATCAGTTATCAAACTTGCAACCTCTTCATTGGAGAAACAATGCAAGTAAGTCTGATGGGCCTAATTACGGTTTTTGTGTAGTCACTTATTAAAGAAGGAGTTTTAAAATGAGTAAAAAAACAACTCACGTAGTACCAAGTAAAGATGGTGGATGGAATATCAAAGGTGGTGGTTCAAAAAGATCATCAGGACACTTTGATCGCAAAAGTGATGCTGTCGATAGAGCAAGAGAAATCAGTCAGAATAAAGGTAGTGAATTATATATTCACAACAAAGATGGCAAGATTGGTTCAAAAGATAGCCACGGGAATGATTCTTATCCTCCTAAAGGTTAAAATGAGGGGCCCAAGTTTGGGCCCCTTTTCTTTGATATTAATCAACGTGTTTTCTGTTCAAATAGGTTTGTAAGATTGAAGCCCTTTTAAATTCAGTGAGTCCTAGTTTCGTTGCAAAAATATTGTAAAGAAGATCATTAATTACAATTTTCTCAGTCATTTCTTCAAGGTCTAGTTCATTCAGATTTTTTTCATATATGTAGGTATTAAGGGCACTGGATATGTAATCAAGATAACTCGATGCTTTACTAGATGTTGGATAATACTCCTCCATAAAGAGCAGTTGAGTCTCATCAATAGGGTCTGTATAGATAGATTTGAAGAAAGCTTGAACTAAAGAGTAATTCCTTTTGTCATTCATGTTATTTATCCTTTTTAATTACCAGTCAAAATTTATAGAGTTGCGTTTGTTTAGAAGGTAAATACCGTTTGTATTTTTATATAAAGGGACAAATAAATTTCCCAGCTGGTTTGATTTTCCAACTAACCTCATATCGATTCTTTCATTTACCCCAAATGAATATTGACTGGCAGAAACTATACTACCAATGGGTAAGTTTCTTTTTGTATTAGTGAAGGAATAAGGCTTTATCAGAAAATAGTTGTTTTTGAGATTAAAAATAGATGGGTGGCGAATTAAATCGCAAAAATCAGTTATACGAAATCTCATTAGCGATGAATTTTCTACTTGAAATGTTAGTAGGTAAAACTCAGCTGGCAGATCATATTTATCTTTAAATAGATTATTTCTAAAAGTGATAACTCCAATATCTCCAGTTCTTAACGATTTTAAGCGATTTTCATTAGATACAAAATTTCTGTTTTGAGTTTGTATTATTTGTTTTGATAATTGATAAATTAAATTTTTCATAAATCCTCCGTAATAGCATCCAGATATTTTTATTTCTCTGGATGCTCAGATGTATTAATTAAGCGTCCATCCAGGAACGAACTATAATCTTGTCATAAACTTCAGCAGCATCGTTAATTCCCATATCTTCGCTCCAAGCTATAGCCTGAGAATTAAATTCAACTAGTTCATATCCGCTATAGCGAATTTTTATGACATCCAACATTCCAATATTTGTTTTATCAACCAGTAGCTTAACTTCAAGGCCTTCATTATGGTCAAAGGCAATCATCGACTCTAAAACAAATTCATTCTTTAGAATCTTAATAAGCTCAGTATAAGCATTTAAATTGATGATGTGATTGTCATTCTTTTTGTTAACTTTCTTGGGACTCTTCTTCGTTACCTTTTTTGCTTTTGTCATTTTTATTTCCTATTTACATGGCATTATTGCCAATAAAGAAATAATAGCCGTTATGCAAATTACATTTCGTATAGCGGAGTTGGACGGAAGAGAACTCTTTTTACTTAACATAATCCTTATTTTGTTAGGTTGGGCCAAGCTTGAAAGGCCAGCAGGTTCCTCTTCTTGTTCTCCTATTTTCGATACTCATACCTAATTTCGCACCCTTGCTAACAATGCTCTTACTAAATTCTTGGAGAGTAGGATAAATTTTGATGCCTTGAAGGTCCATGAAGCTGACAAATGAACTATAGACCTGATTGGTATTTGGGCTGTTCTTTGAGAATGGTGACACTGCTACACATTCCTCTAAGAACTGTTCAATAGGACACTTAACCCTAATTTTACTTTCCTGGATAACTCTTATCTCTTTCAGGAGTGAAGTAATTGGTGACACTGCTTCATGGTCAACTGACTGCCAGAGAGAAAGATAATCAATACTATTGATGAGCTCCCAGTTTATGACTTCTTGACTGTCAATTTGAAAGTATCTTCTTGATGATGTTGGGTCTTTGATGAGCTCTCTAATCTCATTGTTTGATGCTGCTATAAGAGTAGTATTGTTTTTTACACTTTGAATCTCCTCTGATCTCATGGCCCTGGATTCAATAAAGGGAGCTGTAATAATATTTTTCAAACGATCAACATCACAATTCTTTGCTCCTCCCATTTCATCCATAAAGAGCACAAAGTTCCTTTCAAATGTTTTTCCAATAAACTTATCTTGCAGGATGGAGAAGTCACTATCCATTTTGAACTGACTGACAGGATCAAGAAGCTTATGGATTGCCACAGACTTTCCTGCACCACTTGGTCCAAATAGACATAAAAGCATGTGATGATCTACTGACATACCATGAAGTTTTCTCTTCACTTGCCATAGAAAATGCTTTGTAACAGCAATGGTAATAGGATTATTCTCTCCAGTTACAGCCATACACCACTTCTCAATAAGGTCATTTTGATTTTTAAAAGAAAGTGACTGCCTGAGTTGCTCTAGATATCTTTGCGCTTCTGCCATTTTCCAAATTCTCAAGATATCAGGAAAGAATCCTTTCAATTCTGAGTGGCCATGCTTTAGGCCATACATTCTAAACTCAGATAAGAGAAGTCCTCTATCTACAACTGTACTATTTCTTCTTGTCGCTGAATTTGTTTTGTAATGATACTTGTATCCTTTGACTGCTAGGAACTCTTTCAATAGTTGCTTTAATCTTTCATGGTTATCAGTAATTTGATTCATATTAGACCTCCAGTTAGTGAGCTCTATAGTCGGTAGTCAAAAATAAAATGCTGTTGCACCTGTTACCTGAGCTGCACCTGAGGAAGTAAAAGCGTTACCTAGGCCATACCGAATAGTTACCTTCTTAAACGGAAATTGATACGAAAGTGAAACTTAAAGGGCACCTGGTTTTTAAGATGATTTCTGTATAAGCGGTTGATTTGGCGATAGAAATTGCCAGAAAAGCTGTAATATGCTGCCCTCTCCATGACTCAATTAACTTGAAAATATTTTTTTTGATCGAATGTCATTCTATAGACAATAGTATCTTGTAAGATAGTAGCGAAAATAATATCAGGGCAACTTGCATTCGGGTTGTTGGCGGTTCCAAGAAGTTTCTTTTCGGAAGAAATTAAAAGATCGTATTTTTCTGAGAGGGTGTTAAATCCATATATAGAGGTTATACCATTATCCTTACTTACTATCAGAGCACAGTATTCCGGATTTGGTAGGTAGGAGAGTTCTATAGAGTTAAGGATTTTATATTGAGCAACAAATTGAAGATAAAAAAGTGAAGTTTCTTTTATTTTTTGAGGTGGATTAATTCTAAATTCTTTATTTACCTTGTTAGATGAGAATGTAAACCGTATTAGAAAGTAATATGAGATTAAGATGCAGAATATTTCAATTCTTTTAGATCTTTTCCAGATGGTCTCTAATTTTATTAAAATACTCCTTTAATTCTAAGAATTTTGAAGCTTGTTCTCGAAGATTGATAACAGAGTCAATGTCTGGAACAAGAAGACACCTTGCCTCAATCTCATCCATTAGAATTTGAATAATCTCTAGATCTGCATGTAGTTTTTGTTTAATCTCATTCATATCATGAATAGGGAGGAACCTGCCCTCCCAATACATTATCCAGGCTTGGGAAGGTTTCTCCACAATAATTTCCTCATAATCCTTTGATGTCGTTTATCTATGAATTCCATTCCCTTCGGTTTTTGATGGTGAATAGTTGTTGTCACAGGTGTTGCTGCTATAAGATTAGGTATAAGGGCCACACTAAAAACCTTACTATTGTTTCTAAAATAGACTTCATAACCCAGCTCTTTAAAATAATTTAAATGTGCCCTGACTTCATTGTAGAGGAAGTCTACTAACTTTGAGTTGTTAAAATAATCTCGAGCAAATATAGTCCTTTTCCCTTTCTGATAGGGCCAGTTGAGATTAATAGAGCTTGAAATATTAGTTAGCTCTTCAATTTTTTGTATTGCTTTTGCTTCATTATTCATAATTCTCCCCACTATTTAATTGTTAAAGTTTCATATCTTTTGGGTTCAGTGTTTTCAATAATCACTGTGGCCATTTGCTTTCCACATTTTTCAATGAAATGTTCCTTCCAGGATGGAAATCTTCTTTGGCTTTCTTTGATTGTTAGCTGCTTTGTCGTTAAATTGATGCATCCATCTTTTAATTTAGAAATGACAGATTCTTCAAGATGATGAAGATTGTCAGTCATGTCTTTAAGTTGGTCTTGTAAAATCTTTTTTGTTTCTCTTAGCTTGATAATTTGTTGTAAATCAATGTCAGTAATACATTCTTTAATTTTCAAATTTTCCATAGTGCCTCCTGTTGACTATGAAAAAAGCTAAGTTCGGTGAAAGCGAAACGTTTTGAGGAAATAGGTACAGGAAAACCAATTAAGGTTCTCCATATAGATGATTACAAAAGGGGCCCGCTAGCCTTGTGCTAACAGGGAACCCCTATGTTCGGTAGTGGTACTGATGGCATGTGCTCTCTGAGAGAGGGCCCACTGGCCTTGAGGAGAGTGGCCGACAAAGTTACTGGTACTACTTTTCTAATTTTGTACCATTTAGTCTCTTATCTCTTCTTAGCCAATTATTGATAAGACCCTTTGTGTATTTAGACATAAGTTTACTGTTTTTTAATTTTTCTTTATTGCTGGTAGTTTCTTTTAGGAATATTGAACCAGCTTTAAACTTTTTTTCGAGTTCATTTTGAATCTCTTCAATGTGTTTCTCAGTTAATTGTTTATCTACTGATTCTCCTGACTTTTGAATAATTTTGTTTTTTGTGAGAATTGCAATGACTTCATTGTAAACAGCTTCTTTTTGAGAAAGTGGCTGATTTTGTTTTGTGGATTCTTTTTTATTGAAAACGCTCATGAGAACCTCCTGCTGGGTTGTTGGTATGCAGGAGGTTAAGTTCGGTAAGAGTTGATTTATGAAGCTTTGTGCTGAATTCTCATGTTAATATCATTTTGAATACGAGCTTCTCTGGCCGCACTATTATTTGTACTGTCAACTTGAGTGCCATGGCCATCAATAGTAACCATATCAGGAATCAAATACTGATAGTAGATTCTTCCTGCTTCAAGTGTAGAGATTTTAAGATTTGTGTCATTTGGGTTGTTAGCTAAGTCATTAAGCAAAGAATAATACTTGTTTTTGGCAATATTAGTTTCTAATTCTTCCTGCTTTTGGTTTTTATCACTGAAGTATTGAATAAAGGCAAAAATGCCGACTATTAAAGCGACAGCAAATGATGTCCATATTTTACTTTGATTAAAGCTATGAGAACCAGAAGGGTTATTGATGAAATAAAACCCCATCGATAAAAGTATACCAGAAATTGAAAATAAAATTTTTGAAAGCATATATTCTCCTTACTAAAAAGATAAATGTAGAAATCCGCCAATTTTTCCATATGGTTTAGGTTCTAAATTATCTATTGATTTGATGTAGTGATATTTTTCAATACCTAGGTCAATTCCATAAGAGAATGACCCCTTTTTCGACTTAGTTAAGTTGGTTCTTTGCAGGCCAATACTTACCGTTGAGAAAACTCCATTTCCTTTATGATATTGATTTTTTTCAAATTCATGATTAAAAATCCCATACCCAACCTGATATTTAAGATAAATATTTTTACTGAACTGAAATTGTGGGCCTATGGATATCTGGTGAGAGCTATAATCACCACCTTCTTCAGAGGATTTGTTTTCATTACCGTGAAAAGAAAATGTGTAATCAGTTCTTAACCAAAACCAACTATTGATTGATCTGTTGTAGTTGAACCCTATGTACGTATTTATCTTATTTGTTGATGATTTATATGGGAGTGATGTCAATAGACCTATGTCAAAACCAACCCCTTTACTTAAGTTTAAATATGGATCATCTTGCAGTTTAATATGTATAGGCGATGAGTTTTGATTTGGAAGAACTTCTAAGGTCTGTGTATGTTCTATATAATCTTGATGTGTAACTTTTAGAGTATGGGCCCCAGGTATGATATCCTGTCCTGTGATAGGAGTGTTTCCAATAAACTTATTGTCAATATATACATTAGAATTTGTCGGAGTTGATATTATTGAAAAGGATGAGCTTTTCGGGATGAGATCAACATTAAGAGAAGTAAATTTTTTATCCTCAACTTTATAATCTATAGTTGATGAATGATAGTTAGGGTCTTCAATTCTAATCTGAAATTTCTGAGATATGGGTAAGGCTAGTGGTAGCCTTCTTTTTATTCCTTCTACGTAAAAAGTTGGATTTGGCGTATTTGTTTCAATATTAATGATGCTAGTTTTAGGTTTTAAATTAAATGTTAACTCACTGGCAGAGGATATAATGATATTCTCTTTTGATACATCCTCATATCCATCTTTAAGAATGATAATGTGATATTTTCCAATGGGAGTGTGGAATAATGCATTACTGGTACCTGAAATTGTTTGTAGTGATCTTTCTACAGGAATAAGAGTTATTTGAGCATTAGTTGGTATCGTATGAATTTTTATTTTTCCATCAATCTTTGAATTTCCATATTCTGTAATCTTTGGATTTTTTTTGATTTTGAGAAGTCTTGCTAATTCCTTTTTTATTTCAGATTTTTTATATCTAATTTCTCTATAAACTAAATAATGGTCATTTTTCTTTTGAATACTTTGTTTTGTTGGTCCAATACCTCTCAGATTTATTTCTTCTGTTTCTAAACCTGAGCTTGAATTGAACTCAGTAGAGCTAATTGATTGAAAATAAGATTCAGTTATTTTTTGATTAAAACCAAAATTGTCTTTCACCGCTTCTGTTACGGCGTTTTGATAGGCTTCTGCCATAGCATCAGACAAGCTTTTTTGCTTGTCTGAAATACCGACATAGTATTTATAATCTTTATCTTCCTTTACAGTCTCCTCAAACCAATCACTTGCATAAGAAGACTGTAAAATAAATATGGCAAGGATAATTTTTTTCATTAATTATCCATTAACTTATCCAGTTGTGAGTCAACTTTTTGCTTAAGTTCTTTTGATATTTCCTTGTTTTGGTTTAGTGACTCTTGGATCATTTTTCTTAGAAGAGGCTCATCAATACTAACTAAGGAATACATTCTTACTTTTAATTGATCTTCTCCTGAATTATCAGGAATTTGTACTTTTTCCCAATATCTTTTTTCTGGAATAATTTTTCTTGATATCAGTGTCGATTTTTCTGTACCTATAAATCTACTTAGGTTTGCTCCATCAGTACCTTCTTCAACATTTTGAAGAACAACACCAATTTGATTTGATACAATTCTTGTGAGCTCAGTTTTTGCATTATTATCAGAAATTCTACCTAATGCTGAAATACTTGCGTTCCCAGCACCTTCGCTAATTCCTACGGCATAAAATTTCCCATCTTTTGAATAGGTTGGTTTGGAAATAGTTGCCCAAGATGGCTTTTCATCTAGCCCATCTATTCTTTCAATTACTTTTTCTTTCATGCTAGAACATGAAAAAAGACCAAATAGTGCTATTGCTAATATTGGTAATTTCATTAAACCTCCTTAAATTTATGTGATATGATTTCGGCCAATTTGCCTTGATTGTTTTCAATCTTGTCATGATAAATCATTAACGTTTCAATAGACTTGTGTCTTGAAAAGCTTAATACTGATTCAAGTGGCATATTATGTTCATGGGCGGCAATAATGGCATTAGTAATGGATAAATGTCTCAATCCGTGTGGCCATGTTTTAATGCCAACTTTTTTTCCATACGACTTAACAATCTCATAGAGGCCAACTCTTGAAAGTCTTCTTCCTTTACTTGAATTTGATAAACTAATGCAAAGAGGGCCATGGATTGGATTGGAATTTATGTTTAGCCACTCTGAAATAACTCTTTTTGATGATTCAGGTATGAATATTGAACTATATTCTGATTGGCCTTTTCCTTTAATTTTTATTTCCCAGTCATCATTTTGCATTGAAATATGCTCTATGTTTATATTGATTAGCTCACTTGCTCTAAGCCCTAGATCATGTAGGAGTCTAAGAATCATGTGATCTCTTATTGATTTCATATTTTGATCTTTTAATGACTCTACAAGCATGAGTCTAAATATTCTGTTGCCTGGGCCTTTTGTATTTTTTAAAGGAGTGACTTTTTCATTTTTAACTGTAAATGATTGTTGTGTAGCTCCAATATAATTAGCGAAATTGAATAGTGACCTAATTGCACTTAATCTTCTATTTATAGTCGACGGTGCAAGCTTTTTTTCTAGTAGATGGTTTTTATATCTAAGGGCTAAGAGGTTTAACCTTGACTGGCTTTCTTGAAAAATTAACTTAGACTCCAGATGAGTTGAGCTACTAATGAAGTTCAAAAAATACTGAATGTCATTTTTATAGGAATTAAGAGTGCTTCTCTTTAATGATGAATAAAACTCATTCGAAATTTCAGTTAAAGTATAATTAGAAGAATGAAGAATATTTGGAGTACCCATCATATCCTCCTTTTCTTGCTGACCTTTTTGATTGAAATTTCATAGAGACCAGTGTGCAGCTCAACTTTATCAAGAAGATCATCTAATGAATGAGACTGCTTTTTACCAAAAGCCAAGTATTCAAAGGATACATCAAAGAAGTCGGCCACCTTTTGAACTTGTTCTATGTTTGGAGAACCACCATTTAACCAATTGTTTAAATTAGTTTTCGGCACACCAGACTTCCTTGCTAGTGAAGCAACTGTTATATCATATTCATTAATAAGTTCTCTAAGAACCTCTTTTAGTTTTAGCTTAGTCATACTTTTTCACCTTTTCATACATCTCCTCGGACAAAGGGCCCGGGAGGTGTATAAAAAGTCTTGATTCGGAACAGGAAAGTCTTAATGTGGAATGGAGTAGACTTGATCTAGATCGTTTACATCATCTTCAAGCTTTTGATTAAGATCTTTGCCCTTTAGAACTTCTATATAGCGCTTGTTTGATTTTTTACACTTTACAACTCTGAAGATGCCAGGCGATCGATCAGCTAAATCCTTAAACTTATCTCTTCCAGGCACTCCACGCATGTTAGGAAATTGCTCCTTAATTTTAGATTTAAAATCCTTATCAATTTCAAATCTCATGCCCTTGTGGGTATTAGCAGGGATATACTCTTCAATAAACCATTCTTCCCACCCGTTATACGTCTCGCTTCTGAGGTGGTCTAGCCATTGAGATCGGAAGGGAACATTATTTTTACTCGCAGGGGTTCGATTTATTAGAAAAAAAGCAAGTTCTCTGATGTTATCACTCTTAGTAAGTTCAGTTGCATACTTCCCTACATCACGGCAAAAACTTGCATTTCTGAGAGGTATGTCAGTCATCATGATAAATGAATATCGCCGCTCTTTTTCACCCAAAGGGATCGCATCTAAGGTATTTGATGAAATATAGATCGATGCCCAATTATCCACCGTTTTTGCATTTTCATACTTTTCTTCACACTCAAATTGCGAGTTGATAAGTAACTTAAGCTGATCTTCACTTTTAAGTCCTGATACTCTCAGTTCGTCGAAGTGAAGCAGGGTTTTGTCCTTTAGTTTAGAATTAAAATTTCCCGTTAGGCAGCGATCGCCACCGAGAAGGGAGTAATTGGTTGGCCCATGAAGCTCTTGGATGATTTGGCCCAAAATACCTTTCCCTATACCTTGCTCACCTACAGCGACAAGCATTGTCTGGTTGCGATCAGTTAAAGAACGTGAGAGCCAGTCTAGTAAGTACTCGTAGGAGTCAGTATCGTTGCTAACAAGGTGCTTGAAGAACTCTTCATATATTAAGGGCAACTTAGACTGTGTCGGTATGACTTCCTTTTTCCAAAATGGAGGAAGGTAAGTATTAAATGTTGATCCATAATTAGTATGCGTCAATCTTTTCTTCCAAGTAAACGGATTGTAGATAAACTCCGCATCGGTATGGTTTTTCAACATATATTGAGCTCTTTTCTTTGAACTCAATAAGTGATTAAGGTTAACTAAGTCGTAATTTTTAAAATAATCGTCTTCCTCGAAATATTGAATCACTTTTTTAGCATTTTCGGAGTTTGCAATAGTAATCCATTGAAATGGATCGCGAGGTTGTAGTCGTGGATGTTTAGGAGATGGCTGATTATTGCTGTAGGCATCATCAATTGTTCTTAAGTCATTATTATCTAAGTAACCATAAGATCCTTTATCCTTAATTTGCTCTGAAAAATCTTCTTTACTTAGGCCTAAACGTGCACATTCAGAAGCTGCTTTTAAAAGGGCACCATGCCATTCTCCATCTGGGGCACCTGAAAGCAAGAATTTGGATGTTTCTATCGTTGGCCTAATCTTTGAGAGATCAACACTCATTTCTTTAGAGCTATTTAGCACCTTTGCTGATGGAGTTGCTAATTTAGCCAGATCAACTTCTATAAGCTCACCATTCTCATTTTCATAGATAATTTCTTTACAAGGTCTCCACGTCTTAGCCGCATCTTTTGCTAAATGGTCAGCCTGAGGATATCTATTTAAAAATTCCTCATAGAGATTTTCGTAAATTTCAGCGTCGTGAATTCTTTGACTTAGTTCAAGGACGACTCTAAAACGATCACATGAAGGATTTCCATTTTTTGGAACTTGATGACTTTGTGTAGTGCCAATAAGACAGTTAAAATCCTGAAACTCTTTGATTGCATCAGCAAGAGTCATACCTTCATCGAAATCTAAGACGATAAAGTCAGTCGATAAGAAATTACTTTTTGACCTGTGATCGTTAGCAAATTGGCCATGTGACCACTGCTTGGTTGTGATGATCTGTTTTAAATCATCAAAATTTGAGATTGAAACCATTTTTCCATCTGCTGACTTCATTGCAGGGAATGTGCTTATCGCTTTCATAATAACCTCCTGAAAAGCGAGTTCCTAAAGCACTATTTTCGAACAGATGAATTTCTCTTTCTGTTAAGCGGAGCTGAACGGAGCTCTAGAATAATTTCCCAAGTTCCCAGGGCTTATTGAAAAAGTTTTTTAAATTTTCTTGGGAACTTGGGACTAGGATTTCTGTTTAAGAGTTCCTGAGAGCTTTTTACGAGATTTTTTGAGGCATTCTTCTACATCAATAACTTCATCTGTGATGCTATCTTTAAGATATTCTTCGTAGAAATACTTATCGTTAAGAGATTCGAATTTGCAGATTACATCATCAACACCTAAGCTCAGTGCTTCTCCCATAATATTAGGCAGTGCTGTAATTAAGCATAGGTAAAATCTTTTCTCAAACTCATTATCATTGCCATTGGTATGAGCTGCGATAATATTCTGTATTTGGTCTTGGATTTCTTTTAGCAAGGGCATTTCTACACTATCTTGCTTTAGGTAAATATTTTTTGCCCAAGCACTAGTGAAATCTTTATTATATTTGTCATCTTCAATTTTTCTTTCAGTTGGATCTTTTATATGGCTTGTATTTGCTAGTTTATTTCTTAAAATTTCACGTATTTCATATTTAAATGAGTGATCATAAAAATACTCAAGAGCAAAGCCTCTTTTTTTAAAGCTCTCATCAATTTTTGGAATTAAAAATTGAATTAGTTCTTTTAATGGAACACTTGTTTTTGTTCCTTTTTTAAATGTGTTCTCTTTCCAAAATGAATTTAAATCGGAGGGCATTTTTCCTAGGACTAGAAGCTCTTTTGTTTCATCTTCGATTTCGAGCTTGCATTTGTTGATATTTTGCAATCTCTGCTTTTGATACTCTGAAAGACTGCTAGTGTCTTTCAGAGTTCTAATATTTCTCTTTATTAAGCGAAGTGATTTCGGCATTTCTTTTGGTTTATATAGCTTATGAAGAAGCATTCTTGCTTCAAATTGTTGATTTTTCATAAATATATCTTAGTTGATTTTTTTCTTATTCCCAAGAGAAAGTTCTGCTTCCGTTTAGCTCCGTTATCCGACAAAACTTCTATTTAGGTAATAAATTATTATAAGATGAAGAGAAGAGGACCATATAAAAACACATTGAAGAATATAAAGCCCTTTAGACCTGCTAACTATTTCAAAAAGGAGCATGAAAATAAGGGGCTTTATATTACTTGGGCATCTCCTGTAGATCGTGGAGGTGGACAAATCTCTGTTGCCTATAAGATTCAAGGTGAGAAGAAGCAATTTAGAACTCCTAGGCATAAGACTGTATGGATGGATGAATTTGATATTGAGTATTGCAAGGTCATCATTGAAGAGTGGAAAAATGGTAATAATAACAGTCTGGGGAGAGGTAATCTTGAACCATCATTTTATATTGCTCACAAAGTTGAATTTTTAAATTGGCTTTCAAAAACATGCAAGCATTCAACGATTTATGGTTATGACAGAAGTCTAAGGATGTACTCATTTCCTTTTTTAGTAGAGAAACTTCAATTACTTCACCCAAAGCAGTGGGATGTTAAAAGTATAGAAAGATGGGAAATCTTCATGTCTTCACAAGATTTAAGCTCTTCTTCACGAAATAGACATAAAAGTGCATTGAGAAGATATTTGAGATTTTTAAAACTAAAAGGTGAAATAAAAGTAGTACCTCAAATACTCAATGAACCTGAATCAAGAGAGAGTAGAGAAAAGATTCTTCCTGGAGAATTACCAGAATGGGATGATGTTGTAGGTTGGATTAAGGGACTCCCTAGAGGTCGCTATCGATTCATTATGGCCATTTGTGCAGGATTTGGTGTTAGAATTTCAGAAGCATGTGCAGTGACCAGACGCAATTTCTTGGGTATAAAGTCCTCTTTGTATATAGATAAGAAAAATGACTATATCAAAACAATTAAAGATGCAGGACTTGGTGCCTTGTTTTTATATGTTGATACTGCAATTAAAGCACCTGTAGGAGCAGATATTATCAAAGTGTTAGGGGAGCCTGATAATGATCCTAAAACAGGTCCCTATACAGCTTGTTGCACTAACCAGGAAATGGCCAATCTCATTATTGAAATGATTAAAAATAAAGAGCATCAGATGCAGATGACTAAAGAGCAAATAACAAAGGAAATTGCGAGTCTTCCTAGAGATAACTCTATTTTCAAATTTGATCAGTATCGCTCTCATGATTACAGAAGATTAAATATTACTCTTCAATCTATGGATTTGGACTTAGAAAGTAATGTTGAAATTTGCTGTAGGACTCATGGTCATTCTAGTAGAGAGATGTTTTTAAGGTATTTTCAATGGGGATTAACTCAAAGAAGGAATCAGGTAGAAGCAGAGGATGAAGATTTGATTGCTTTTGATATAAAAGCTTAGCTTATGCAGATTGAATAAATCTAAATTTATAATTTGTCTTCATTGAACACATATCTGGAATAAATCTTTTGAGAAAGAAAAGATCACTTTCTAATATCTTTCCATCCTGAACTCTTTGATCAAGACCAGTTAATTCTTCATGGTGAAGGAAAAGAAGATTTGCTGTGTAATCAATGAGAGTTTTTTCTGAAGTTTGTGAATCAAGATTTGAAAATGTAAGGCGGTATAAGGTTGGTGCCCGGGGCGAGACTCGAACTCGCACAATGTTGCCATCGGTGGATTTTGAATCCACTGCGTCTACCATTCCGCCACCCGGGCATATTTTAAAATTTTTTACCAATTCGTTTCTATATTTCCTAATTTCTTTTTTTATATCAATACTTTAGTTCAACTTTCTATCTTGGTAATGGTAATTACAAAAAGTTTTTACCAATTCGCCAATTTTCCCAATCAATTCATGCCCTTAGTAGGTAAGCAGGTCAGGATTTCAAAATTTTGAATCCGCTGTGTCTACCATTCCACCACCGGGCCATTGAGAATAGATTAAGTCTATTCATTTCAAGGAAATCAGTCAATTGTTAAAAATTCTGCGCATTGTTGACGCATGGTGCGTTTTTTGTTTTGGAAAATATAAATGATTTCTGTATAAGAGCGCTTTTGCGGACCTATGTGTTTTCCAGTTTTGGTGAGAGCCTGTTTCTTTAGTTAATTTTTTTTCACTTTGCTTAACTGAACTTAGGTACTTCTTTCTTTGTTATATGTCGAAAGACTCTTTGAAGAAACTCTACAAAGGAAGAATATATGAAAGTTGGATTTCTCGTTTTAATTTTATGTGTTATCTCATTTTTTGTAGGAAGAGGCACATCTTTTATGGGAAGCGCTCTTAGCACTAATACACTACTCCATGATAATCCAATGATGAAGTCGAAGGATAAGAAGTTATCAAAGCTTGATAATGGGGCCCTTGTGTCTAAGGAAACTTTCGATTATTGGAAATTACCGCAGGAAAGTTCAAAGCGTGGTTCATATGATAAATTAACTACTTTAAACTTAGGACGCGGTCTCTATACAATTGGAAGCGATAGTATTGTAAACTCACATTTTATCATTGGTAACGATGGCGTAATCGTCTACGATACAGGCGATAACGAACACGATGCAAGCATCTTTTATAAAGAGTTAAGAAAAGTTACTCAGTATCCTGTTAGAGCAATCATATACTCACATGAACATTATAGTCTTGGTGCAAAGTACTTTGTTGAAGAAGAAAAACGTAGAGGTAATAGAAATATTAAGATAATTGGTCATCCAAATACAAATAAAGTTATGGCGATGACAGGAGGAGTTGAAGCTCTACACTCTGAAGTTAGTGGTGTTTTAATGGCCAGAACAGTTGAGCAATTTAATCTATACCTTCCAGATAAAGGTGATGATGCACGTTTTAAAAATACTGTAATACCTAATAATGATGGCTTTGTTCCTGTAAACACTCCTGTTCGTAATGGACAACGTCTAACAATTGTTGGTGTTGATATGACTTTCTATACTAAAGATATCGGTACAGATACCTCGAATCAAGTTCTCGTCCATATTCCATCTAAAAAGGCGGTACTGAATAATATTATGTGGGGCTGGTTTCCGAATATTTATAGTCTAAGAGGAGGTAAGTATCGTAACCCAGAAGATTGGAAAAGGTCAGTTGAGTTTATAAAAAAACTTAAACCAGAAATCCTTATGAGTACTCATTCTACTAGTCTAAGGGGACGAGAAAAAATAGCACAACGACTTCAAAGTTATCAAGATGGCCTCTCGTTTGTGTTAGATCAAACCTTAAAAGGTATCTCTCTTGGAATGGGTCCTGATGAACTAAGATACTTTGTGAAAATTCCTGATTATTTAAAAAGTGAACCTACATTGATTGAAAATTATGGAACAGTTTCATCAATGCCTCCTCGTATTTATACAGCTATTTTTGGACATTTTGATCGTGATGCAACAAATCTTTATAAGCTTCATCCTGATGATGAAGCGAAGCGAATTGTTCTTGCGATGGGGGGGGAGACACGAGTTAAGTCGCTAGCTGATTATGCATATCGAGACGGAGATTATCAGTGGTCATGTCAGTTAGCTAATTATCTTGTTCGAATTAATAATAGTAATGATAATAATCAAATCAAAGCAAATTGTTTAAAACAAATTGGCTATCGAAGCCTTGCTACAACTGCTCGTAGTTGGGCCTTGAGTCAAGCAAGAAAAGCAGAAGGTAAGGTTGCCATTATTAAAAATGCACCAGCAACCTTTGTACAAGTAAGAAATAATGCAAGTGCGTTTGTTAATAATTATCGCATTAGAATTAATCCCGGACGATCTCAAGGGACTGATAAGTTCATTGCAGTGAATCTCGGTTATGATGAAAAGTATGGCCTACATATAAGAAATGCCGTTGTTGATTTTGTTACAGATAGGAAGATGATTGAGAAGATGAAGGATATTGAAGTGCACATGAACAAAGATACGTTTACAAAGATTTATAATAATTTAGGAACTGTTGATGACTTTATCGCTAGTGCAGATATTGGAATTGAAAAAGGAACGAGAGAAGAAGTTATCGAAGCCTTTTCAAATTTCGATATTATCTATGATTGGGAAAATGATCCGGCCCTGAATGTGCTAAAAGAACGTACGCTGGCCAGTGAAGAAGAATGATTATTAAAAAACTAACCCTTTCGTATTAACGAGAGGGTTTTTCTACAATTATATTGGTAAATATCTTCCGGAATATATTGATGTATTTTCGTGTTATCAATAATACATGAATACATAACGAAATCGATGAAATAACTCGGGAACGGCCAGATCTTTCTGATCGCTTTTGAAAGAACTTCTAATGTGAAAACTGGAAATGGAATATCCCTTGTACCTGTAATCTTCTTTGCCTCTTGAAGTGATATCGTTTCACTTGGAGCAACATTGTAGACACCTGTTGGAATTTTATCTAATGCTTGAAATAAAATATTTGCCATATCGTATTCATGGATAAATTGCATCATAGGATTAAAATCAATTGGCACAGGAGTCATATTAGAAGTTAAATATCGAGAGATGGTGTTATCAATTTGAGGTCCTATAATATTACAAGGACGTAGAACAACTGTTTCGATATTTTCTCTATTTTTCCACATCCAGTTAGTACATAGAGCGTCTATCTCTGTCACATCACGTAGCTCAGGGTGCTTAATACTAACTTTTAGTGGATAGTCTTCATTTATAAATACAGGATTGTCTGGTTGTGCCCCGTAAACGTGATAGGTAGAAAGCATGATAAACTTTTTAATTAAATACTTTTCCGCGAGCTCCAATACTTTACTGGTATTAACAAGACTGAAACTTAGGCGTTCCTCGGCACTTCCTCCGGGAGGAGTAATCCTTCCTATTTGATAGATCGATTCAAATCTATTTTCACGAAAGAGCTTTTCAAAATTTCGTCGTGTATATCGCATACGATGAAATGTATAATTATCGAAATCAACTTCGTTTTTCATCTTTCGAGAATCAATTCCAATGATTCTTGCATCAGGCATACGCTTTGCTAGAATTCCACATAGAATATTTGCTAGCCCTCCTGAAGCACCAATGATTAAGATAGAGCGTTTATTATTCATCGCCGTTATCCTCATTCATTTTTTTAGAAAATGCCCAAGGTCTACGTGTCTTCCTACCTTCAGTAAGCATTGATTGAATGACTCTTTCTATTTCTCGAATATGTGGATTAATTAAGCTATCCTCACTATCTGCATCAATATCTTCTGGTAATTCTATTGGTTTACCTACATGAATATCAATAGGTGATGGGAGTGGGAAGTAATTTGCACTTATAGGCAGTGCTGGAAGCTTCAAGATTTTAGCAACTGCGCTTGCTTGGTAAACATAAGGAAATATCTCTTCGGCTCCAACAACTGCAACGGGGAGTATTTTTACACCACTCTTTAGTGCCATTCTAAAAAATCCCGGCGTGAACTCTTGAACTTTATAATAGTTAGTTGTGCTCTTAGAGACGCCTCTTACACCTTCTGGAAAGATAAGAAGAGATTCACCTCTTTTCAGAAGATTGAGGCAATTATCACGATCACCTAAAACGGCACCACATTCAGAAGACCATTTGTTAATAAAGGGAAGAGCTGTAAAAAAGCGTTCAACCATTAGCCTTAAAACTCTAGGTGGTTCATTTTCAAAAGCGAAGGCACAGCCAATCATGAGGCCATCAATGGCGATTTGACCTGAGTGATTGGATATAACCATGTACTGTTCATTTTTGATATTCTCTTTACCAAATAAACGCACCTTAAAGTAGTGGCGATAAATTGTATAAAGAATTTCAAAACTCTTCTTGGCTTTTGGAACACTTAGGCCCCAAGGGTCTTCTGTCTCCCCATAAATCTTTAAAAGACTTTGATAAGTACTTTCGAGAGTGCTCTTTTCTTCACTGGTTAGTAAGTCCTTATAACTTGAAAATTTACTTTCAAGAACCTGTTCAAAAGAGTTGAATTTTTTTGCTAAAAAATCTAATGAAATCATACTTATCTTTTTGTAAAATAGGGGACGATCTATTATTTATTCTATCTGAAAGAGTGAATTATGCAAAAAGAGGAATGGAAAACCAAGCTTAAGAAAATAGTTGATGAGTGCTCTCAAGAACTATCCAAGGCAACTGTTATTGGTAAGAAGATGCTTACTGCGTCTCATACAAATACTCTGTTAAATGAGAAGTATCAGGAGTTGGGACAACTAGCTGCAAAGCATCTTAGTTCGGGAATACTTGAGTGGGAAAACCCTAAAGTTGATGAACTCTTAAAAGAAATTAAAGATTATGAAAATCAACTTCATTTGATGGAAAAAGACGTATCAAATATTAAATCAAAATGTTCTAAAGAGTAGCTTAGTCTCTTTGGTTATTCTCTAGCTCATTTTGTAATAAAAGGTAATTGATAATGGCATTTTCTAATTGCGGAACCCCTTGTCCTTTTAGGGCCGAAATAAAGTGAATTTGAGTTACCCACTTATGTTCTTTAAAGATAGCAGGCTTTAGCTTGTTAAGTGCCGCTCTTTCTTTTTGAGTCTTAAGCTTATCAAGTTTATTAAATAGAAGAAATGCTTCATGACCAAATGGGCTTAGGTAATCTCTAAAGACTAAGTCAGCTTTTTGATTTGGGTGACGAGCATCTTGAAGATTAAGCATAAGGTTTTGTTCACCACAGTTCTTAAAAAATTCATCCATTAGATTTGCCCAATGAGCATGAATTTCTTTTGAAACCTTAGCATGTCCGTAACCAGGAAGGTCAAATAGATAGAAAGGTGGAAGATTATCGACAACTTTACCTTCTTTCTCTAATTGAAATGAGAAGATATTTACTTGGCGTGTACGTCCTGGTGTCTTTGAAGTAACAGCAGTACTTTTTCCAAATAAAGAGTTAATTGTTGAAGATTTACCCGCATTTGAGCGGCCAATGAAACTTACACCAATCGGTTTTTCTGCATTTAACCATTCAATTAGTTGGTTCACATCTGTCATTCCGTATTTGAATTGAGTTGTACCTTTGGCGATTTTATATTCCATTTTTCTTCACTTCCGTTTATCTACGATTTTGCTTAAATTCTAAGGAGTTATATATGCTAGAAGTACCAAAGTTAGATAAACTTGTAAAAGACACATTTTGTGTTCATGGAAATTCTATAGAAATTACACCTTTATTTGGCTCAAAACGTCGAATTTTATTGAATCGAACATCCTATCATATTGAATTAACAGGAAAGGAGTTTATTGTTGATTCTCTAGAAATATCACTACCTATTATTTCGATAGAGGATGAAGCTGGCTTTAAGCTATCAATTGTGAAAACAAATGTAGGTGATACCTTTTGTTTGTCAGGAATTAATGGAGCAACCTTTAGAATTAACGGCTCATTTTCATCTCACGCTTATCTGAGGAAGGGCGATGAAATCATCCTTGGGCGAAATCGAATTCGCTGCTTAAGAGAGGAGCGCAAAGAGAAGCTCAGTTTTGATTATCAAATCCATCCAAAGCTTAATGTCTTAATTGAAGGAGAGACTGGAACTGGAAAGAGCTATTTAGCAAAAAAGATACATGAGCAAAGTGGCGTGCTTGGTAATTTTGTTCATCTTAACTTAAGTTCTTACTCTCATAATATTTTGGAGTCAGAATTATTTGGTCATAAGAAAGGATCTTTTACAGGTGCCTTAAGTGATAAGGATGGTGCTCTAAAAATGGCCAATGGTGGAACATTATTCTTAGATGAAATCGATTCTATTTCAAAAGAAGTTCAAGCAAAGCTTTTGCTCTTTCTCGATGATGGACTTTTCTATCCAGTTGGATCAAATCAAGCGCAATATATAAAAACTAGAGTTATCGTGGCCTCAGGTCGCTCCCTGTTAAAGCTAGTAGAGGAAGGGAAAATGCGCTCTGATTTTTATTTTCGTATATCATCTGAAGAAGTGATAAAATTAGATTCTTTGCGTGAGAATGATCAACGTTTAAATGAGTTACTTTGTTCTTATGAAAATCGATATGGCATTACCATTCACCCTAAACTTAAGAAGTTTTATCATTGTTACTCATGGCCTGGAAATATTAGGCAATTAAATGCACATTTAAAAAAGAAGCACCTAAAGGGGAAGTCAAATCTTCTAACTTATTGTGAAATGGATGATAATCTTATGGATCACAATCAGATAATAGATCGTTCTATTGAAAATAATGAATTCTATTCATATCGAGATATGAAGCATCGTTACTTTTTAAAAGTTTTTAATCATTGTGACCAAAATGTTGCAACTACTGCAAGTTTACTTGGAGTTTCAAATCAAACAGTGAGAACGGTCTTATCCATTTAAAATTGAGTCGATATAGACCTTTTCAACGTGACCGTCGATTTTTAGATCTTCAATTAGTTTATTAACTTCATAACGAACTTTTTCTTTGATAATTTTCTTCCCTTCTGGCTCAAGAGGAAAGTTAGGCACAACAGCTTGAAGTGATTCATTGAGGCGGTCGCGTATTAAAATCTCATTTTCTGGTTTATAGAAATACTGGGCCGTGTATCGATTATTTGTTTCTAATAGCACATCGATAAGAAGAGACTTCATGCCATTTCTATTTTTTATGTAAATTGGAATATCAACATTTCTTAAAAAGATCGTTCTTTTATTGGCCAGACGATAACGAGATCGACCCCATTTAGCTTTTTCTAGATCTTCTTCACTAGCAATTTTTCTTTCTTGTTTTGGAGAAGTCTTATCTGAAATCTCCTGGATATTTTGATAAACAGAAATACCTGTTAGTGAAAAAACAGTTAGGGTACATGTTATTCCCACGGCCTTGGCCGGAGAGACTGCTGCAAGTTTTAGGGCAACATTCTTTGACCAAAAACTTTTCGCTGCGTTGTAGGCCATGAGAGGAATATCACCAGACATTTTAAAATTCTTAAAAGCAGCTCCAACACTTGCTAAACTTTGCTTTTTGGCCAGCATGAATGTGACTAATGCAGCTAGCTTAATTCTAAACCATTTCTTTGCCGGCCCAGTAAGGAACTCTGGCAAGGCAATGATCTTCTGGATTAGTCCAGCGATTGTCTTTAGAAAGTTGTGATAAGAATTCTTAATCTTATTTGGAGTAATTCCAGTAAAGAAGTTGGCAAGATTTGTTAGCAAACCATTTAAATATTTTTCAATTTTTAGCCATTTATTCATCATTACAGAATATCCCCAAATCTATCTCTATAGCACTTATCGGCAAGTCCCTAAAATACCTGAGTGGCAACAGTTAATTCTTGAGTAAATTAATATGCTAGGAAGTTTTTTCTGGATGTGGGGGAAGCTGAATGGATTCTTAAGAAATCTCAATAATTACGCCGTAGAGAAGAGGTGATGGGGAGAATATTTTAAGGAGAAGACATGCTTAGAGCATTAACATTATTTTCACTTTTGACCATTGTTTCATGCGGACCGATCTCAATGGATCGACAATTTCTTGATGTTATGGGAGAGGAAGATGAAGGATTCTCACTATTTAGCCCAGGTAAGGCGTTTGATACTGTTGGGGGAGACCCTAGCTATGTGCAGTACTCTAAAGATGAAATGATGAAAAGAACACCATCAAGTGAAGAAGATTACCCTTCATGGTCTCAAGAAAAACGATTGAAAATGGAGCTACAGGGTAAGCTCGATAGTATGCGTCCTGAGGATCGTGAAGCATTCCGTCGAAAAGAGAGGATGTTTGATAATGACTCTCAAAAACTATACTACCTAACATTAACAAGAGCAGAGCAGCAAGAATATGGAAGAACCCTCGTTCGATATGAGAAGCAGAGGAAATTTGAGGCCAGAAAGCCTGCATCAATTTTTCGCTATTCTCCAAGAGCTCAGGCACACCGCGAAATTGCAATGGGGATGGACAAGAAGAATGTAATTGATCGCTGGGGAAACCCACATCGTGTTGACACAGCAGGTAACCCACAGCTTGAAAATGAGCGTTGGACCTTCTTTGAAAATGGTGAGCGTAAATTTGTCTACTTTAGCCAAGGAAAGGTTGAAGGCTGGTCTCTCGAGTAGGGAAAGCAATCTTCAGGGGAGTATAATAAATATTTAATATTATTACTTCTAGCGGTTGATATCGCTGTATATTTGAGTTAAAAAAGTCATTCATTGGGAGAGGAAATGGCCAAAAATATATATTCAATGACTGGCTTTGGTAAGGCCGAAGCGGGAAGTGAAAGCCTTCAAGTTACAGTTGAAATCAAGACAGTAAATCATCGCTTTAAAGATATTCGATTTAAGATGTCATCACTTTTTAATAGTGTTGAACTTGAAATGAGAAATCTCATTGCGCAAAATTTTAAACGTGGAAGCTTTGATATAAACGTAAGCTATAAAAGGCTTGAAGCGAAATCTCGTTTTGATGATATTGATACTGAAAAAGTGAACGCATTTATAACTTCGATGAAACATCTAGCAGACAAGAATGATGTTCAACTCGATATAAAACCAACTGATTTTTTACGTAATGAATTTATGAAAGAAGTCGATGAGTCTTCTATTGATGAGATGAATGTTTTTGCCATCGATGCCCTTAAGGGAGCGATTGAGAACTTAAAAGAATCACGTAAGATTGAAGGTCAAAAAATGGTCGATGTTATTAAAAAACATCAGCAATCTTATGAAGAGTTTTTTAAAGTAGTTAATGATAAGTCAGATGATTTTCAAGCGGCCGTAAAGGAAAGACTTGAGAAGAGATTTGAAGAATATAAAACGGCGATGCCTGTTGATGAACCTCGCTTTATGCAAGAAGTAATCTTCTACTTAGAGAAAATGGATATTCACGAAGAAATTAATCGTATTAATGCCCACCTATCTAAGTTAAATGACCTGCTAACAAAAGGCGGGGAAGTTGGACGCCAAATTGATTTTCTTATTCAAGAGCTTAACCGCGAAACTAATACAACGGGATCGAAGTCAACACTACAAGAGATCTCTGAAGCCGTTGTTCAAATGAAGGTTCAGCTAGAAAAGATTCGAGAGCAAGGTTTAAACCTCGAGTAGTATTATGAGTGAAGGTAAAATTATAGTTATTGTTGCACCATCTGGATCAGGAAAATCAACTCTGATTAAGAGGATTAAAAATGAATTCCATGATCTCCTGGAGTCGGTTTCTTTTACGACAAGAAAGGCCCGTGAAGGTGAGGAGCATGGTAAGCACTATAACTTTATATCAGAAGAAGAGTTTCTTGCTATGAAGAAGCAAGATGCATTTTTAGAATGGGCAAAAGTTCATGGTAATTACTATGGAACTTCTAAAGACTTTGTCGAAAACGAAATTGCTCAAGGGCATAATCTTCTTTTTGATCTAGATGTTCAAGGAACTGACTCATTCAAAGAATATTTTGGTGATCGTGCACGTGTGATATTTATTGCTCCACCAAGTGTTGAAGCATTGGAGCAGAGACTTCGTGGCCGTGGCACGGAGACAGATGAAAGTTTAAATATTCGTCTTGATAATGCAAAACGCGAATTACTTAGAAAGAATGATTACGATTATCTTGTGGTTAATGATGACCTTGAGACTGCATATATTGAATTAAAAGATATTTTTGAAGGAATCTTAAGAAAGTAATGTACCAGCAACTCGATTTCGCCCATGAGCGCGAATTAAATATTGATGAACTTTGTCGACGTGTCGAAACTTATTATCCAGACGCGAATTTCACTCTTTTAAGAAAAGCTTATCTCTTTGCAGAAAAGTCCCATGAGGGACAGATGCGAAGTTCTGGAGAGAAGTATATCATTCACCCGCTGAATGTTGCTGCTACTCTTGTTAAGCTTCATATGGATCTTGATACGATTATCGCAGGCCTTCTTCATGATGTTGTTGAAGACTGTAGTGTTACTCCTGAAGAGATTGAAAAAGAATTTACGACTGAGATCGCGCAAATTGTTGTAGGTCTAACTAAGATCTCTAAAATGAAATTTAAGTCAAAGGAACAATCGCAAGCGGAAAACTTCCGTAAGATGGTTGTTGCCATGGCACAAGACCTGCGAGTTATTATTGTTAAGCTTGCAGATCGTATGCACAATATGAAAACGCTTCAGTATGTTCGTGAAGAAAAACAAAAGCGAATTGCCGAAGAAACTCTTGATATCTACGTACCACTAGCTTCTAGGCTCGGTATCAACTCGGTAAAGATTGAACTAGAAGACATCTGTCTTCGCTACCTTCACCCTGATGTTTATTATCGTTTGGCCGAAAAAGTTGCGATGAAGAAGAGTGATCGCGAAACTTATATTGGTGACACAATTGGTGTCGTAACAGAGAAGCTTTTTGAATACTCAGTAAAAGCCGATATTACAGGACGCTCAAAACACTTCTATTCAATTTATAAAAAGATGGTTTCACGCGGTGTGGATTTTGAACAAATTCACGATATCTTAGCATTTAGAATCATCGTTAATAATATTACTGAATGTTATAAGGCCCTTGGGGTTATTCACTCGGCATTTACACCGATCCCAGGACGTTTCAAAGATTATATTGCAATCCCAAAGGTTAACAACTACCAGTCTCTTCACACGACGGTCGTTGGACCTAAGGCAGAGAGAATTGAAATTCAAATTCGTACTCAAGAGATGCATGAAGTTGCGGAACGAGGGATTGCTGCTCACTGGAAGTATAAAGAAGGGATGTCATCAGGTAAGACTAAACTTGATTGGGTACAAGAACTTCTTGAATATAATAAGGACACAGATAATAGTTCTGAATTCATGTCTCATGTTAAGAATGATCTTGATGTAGGCGGTGTCTTTGTTTTCACACCAAATGGTGATGTATTTGAACTTCAAGATAATTCGACTCCACTAGATTTTGCATACCGTGTCCACACTGATATCGGACACCGTTGTGTGGGAGCGAAAGTTAATGGAAGAATGGTACCATTAAAGTACGTTCTTCGCTCAGGTGATACAATTGAGATTCTTACATCAAAGACTCAAACTCCTAATAAAGATTGGTTAAATATTGTTAAGTCTTCTAAGGCAAAGGCAAAGATTAAGTCTTGGCTGCTTAAGGCCGAAAGAGAGCGCAATATTGAAGTTGGTAAGGAAACTCTTGATAAGGCATTCAAGGTTCTTGGTACGACTCTAAAAGCAGTTTTAAAGCGTAATGATCTTGATTATGCGAAAGAAAATCTGACTAACGTTAAAACTTATAGTGAAATCTACAATAACGTCGGCGCTGGGAAATTACATGTTGATAAAGTTATCGAATGTATTCCAGGTCTAAAAGATGAAAAAGTTGATGATGCAAAGAAGAAAGAAATCTCTTCACTTACTTCAACTATTTCTCGTACTGCTAAAAAGCGTGCTCACAAAGATAATGCTGTTATCGTTGATGGAATGGACGACCTCATGGTTCGTATGGCCCGTTGTTGTAACCCTATTCCAGGGGACCCAATTATTGGTTATATCACTCGAGGACGTGGAATTACGATTCACCGTTCAGACTGTACACGTTACGATGTAGGTGATGTCGGGAGACAAATTGCCGTTGAATGGAATGAGAATTTCACGTTTAAGCACCCAGTAAATATTCATGTTCTAACACATGATAGGCCAGGTATTCTTTCAATGATTTCTAAGGAAATTGGAAACCTTGGCGTAAATATTCGCTCGGCCATGGCCAAGTCAACTCAAGATCGAAAAGGTAGCCTTATTTTTGAAGTAGAGGTTAAGGATTATTCTGAACTACTTAAAACAATTTCGGGACTTGAAGCACTAGACTCCGTGATCTCTGTTACAAGAGGTTAAGCATAAAAAAAGGCAGGTCTTACGACCTGCTTTTTTATTTCTTATTTAAAGTATCCAATTAGAGTCTCGACTCCTTGGCCAGATCCACCTTCTTGAACAAGTGAAGGTCTAAATCCACTCGTCCATCCAAAGATATCAAAGTGTGCCCACTTAGTGTCACCAATAAATTTTTCTAGGAAGAGAGCTGCTCCAATAGATCCACCTTGAACAGTCGACATATTGTTCATGTCTGCAAAGTGCGACTTAAAACCTTTATAGTAAGGTCTATAAAGAGGCATACGCCAAGAAAGGTCTCCATTGTTTTGAGAAGCCTTTAGTAGTTTATCAGCTAGTTCATCATCGTTTGCAAACATACTCGTTACATGATCACCCATTGATACTTTTGCGGCCCCAGTTAAAGTTGCAAAATCAATTAATACTTCTGGCTTTTCTTTTTGAGTAATCGCAATATCCATTGCATCGGCAAGAGCAAGTCTTCCTTCCGCATCAGTATTGCCAATTTCGACCTTTAGGCCATTTCGAGAAGTATAGATATCTCCTGGACGAGTAGCATTTTCATTAATCGAGTTCTCTGCAAGTGCAAGATAAAGGTCTACTTTTTTCTTCACACCTGAGTTCTCTAGCCACGTAGCAAATCCCATAACCGTTGCAGAACCACCCATGTCTTTTTTCATTTTACCCATACCTGCGCCACCTTTTAGATTTAGGCCACCGCAGTCAAATGTGATTCCTTTTCCAACGATTGCTGTAGGCTTGCCTTTTGCTCCCGCTGGACGGTATTGCATATGAACAATTCTTGGTGGAGTCGCAGAAGCTTGTCCAACGCTTAAGATTAGTCCGCATTTTTCTTTCTCTAATTTCTTCTCATCATAAATCGTAACTTTCATCGTTTTTGATTTTGCAAAGTGCTTCTTAACCGCGTCTGCGTAAGTTACTGGGTTTAACATATTTGCAGGAAGATTAACTAAGTGCCTTGCTGTATTAATCGATTGCGCCATTGAAAGGGCCGTATCTACTGTAGACTTCGCTACTTTCTTTGCGTCATCAAAGAATGAAATAGCACCAAGGTTTAGTTCTTCTTTAAAACGGTAAAGCGCAAGTTCAAGTCCAACGATTGCACCAGTAATCATATCTTTATCAAGTCCGTAGAAATTGATTTCAACTTTCTTAGAGCGCTCTTTAGTAATCTGACCAACAAGAGAGCCTAGTGCTTCTCTTGCAATAGAGTAGTTACTATCTGTAATAAGGTTATAGTGTTGCTCACCATCTTTAGCTTCTTCGATAACTTTGAAGATAATAGGTCCTTCACTACCAAGGATACTAACTTCTTTTTCTTCGCCAATTCTTCCGATAATCCATTCCGGGATATGCTCAGAATGCGTAATATTACTTTCTTCTAGTGCACTTGCAGTTAGTAAGTAAACTCTCGTTACAGTTGAACGAAGTGATTTTGGGCCACTTTTCTTAGTTGCCATGATTGATGGAACGATATTCATTATTCCTCCTATTTAAATTTTAATCCTCACTGGCCAGGGCCAAGTAAGTAAGTGTTCTGAAGTATTTAAATACTTCTTTGTAGATAATTTTGAGACTTCTAAGTGAATCAAGTGGTGACTTGACTCCCCAGAAATAGAACTTGTATTGATCACTATCGCGACGACGATATTCGATAATCGATTTGATTCTTAGAATATGGTAATCATGTGAAACAATCAGAACAGTATCAATATTACTCTTCTTACGAAGAGCTTGTAGAGTTTCTAAAACATTCTCATAAGTATTCTTTGCATTGTAATCGATATCAAGAAAATCGTGATTAATCTCATCTGTAATTTGATGACTTTGAATTAAAGTACTAACACTATTTTTTGTGTGCACTCCTGAAATTAGAATATTTTCTTGATTGTATTCTTTTGCTAAGCGAATCGCTTCTTGAATACGACCTCTATCCCCAGTAAAGACAACGATGATATCTGGTCTTTTCTTATAGAAAGTTTCTTTTGTTTTAAGGTTTTCGTTTTGAGAGTAGAGGATGAGGATGTAAGAGAGAAGTGAGTAACCTAAGATAAAAATAATAAACTTGGAGAAAAGCTCGAGGGCCTTTCTCCAAGATCTAGTTTGTTTTGTCTCAAATACATACTTCTTATCAAACATAAAAAAGTGTTAATTATCCTTTAGCTGCAATAACTTCAATTTCAACAACAGCTCCCTTTGGAAGTGCTGGAACTTGAACGCAGCTTCTTGCTGGATATGGAGCTGTAAAATAAGCTTCATATGCAGCATTGACCTCACCAAAGTTAGCAAGGTCAGTAACGAAAATTGAAGTTTTAATAATGTGCTCACGAGTTAAGTTTTGTGACTCAAGTAGCCCATCAATATTCTTCATGATCTGATTTAGTTGAGGAACAAATCCTTCTTTTAGTTCACTAGTCGCTGGATCAATTCCGATTTGACCAGAAAAGAAGTATGTCCCGTTATATTCAACACCTTGTGAGTAAGTTCCTACTGCACTTGGCGCTTTATCAGTTGAAATAATATTCTTTTGAAATGTCATCTTTAACTCCTCTTAAATATCGTTTCTGTTAACTTTTTCTTCTAGAGCTCTTAATGCCGTTAGACGACAAGAATCTACGATCTCTTTAATAGAAGCAGTTCTTTGAATGATATTAACTGTCTTATTCATTGGTACAAGGATTGGTCCAATAGCAGATGCTTCTGTTAATTGAGCAAGAAGCTTGTACGAAATGTTTGCAGAGTTTAGTTCAGGGAAGATTAAAATATCTGCAGACTTATCAAGTTCACTGAAGTTGAAAAGATTTTTCATAATACCGTGGTTAACTGCAACGTCTGCTTGCATTTCACCTTCGATCTTTAGTTCTGGATATTTTTCTTTTGCCATTTTTGTAGCAAGTTTCATCTTCTTAGCATCCGGAAGCTTTGAGTCTCCAAAGTTAGAGTAGCTTAAGAAAGCAATTCTTGGATCTCTCTTCATTAGTGACTTGTAAAGCTCAGCAGTTGAGTTTGCAATCTCTACTAAATCTTCTGCAGTTGGGTCCGGTTGAACTGTTGTATCTGCTAGGAAAAGAACACGGTCTTTAAATACTAGGATGAAAACACCTGCCGCTTTTGTTCCTGGCTTTGATCCAATAACTTTTAGAATTGGAGAAAGACAGTCGCTATAGTTTAGAGATGGACCAGCGATAAATGTATCGGCAAGACCTTTTTTAACCATCATTGAACCGTAGAAGTTTTCTTGAATCATTAAGTCTTCAGCAGCATTAAGTGAAACACCTTCTCTTTGCTTAGCTTCACAGTATTCTTTGTAGAATTCTTTAAAGTTATCAGCTTTTCTTGGACGGATGATTTCAACTTTTCCATCTAAGAACTCTTCAAGACCAAGAGACTTAATTTTTGCTTTGATATCATCTGGGTGACCAAGAAGAATTGGCTCAATAGCATTTCCATCAAGAAGTGTTTTAACTACGTTAAGGATACGAGTATTAATACCTTCAGCAAATACCATTCTAACTTTTTCACCAGTGCGCTTAATATGAGCAGCTAGACGATCACGAACAGTTTTCATGAAAGCACCACTTGCCGAAAGACGGCTAGCTAGGTGTTCAGAGTACTCGTGAAGATCAGCAATCTCTCTTCTTGCAACACCTGTATCCATTGCAGCTTTAGCAACAGCTGGAGCAACTCTCGTAAGTACACGAGTATCAAAAGGCTTAGGGATAATATAATTTTTTCCGTATTTGAAATCTTCACCTTGGTAAGCAAGTTTAACTTCATCAGGAACATCTTCTTTTGCAAGTTCTGCAAGAGCGTAAACTGCTGCAAGTTTCATTTCTTCATTAATCTTACGAGCACGTACATCTAGTGCTCCTCTAAAGATTGAAGGGAAACCAAGAACGTTATTAACTTGGTTAGGGAAGTCAGAACGTCCTGTAGCCATAATTGCATCATCGCGAACTTCTTCAACTTCACTTGGAAGAATTTCTGGATCAGGGTTTGCCATTGCAAAGATGATTGGACTTTTTGCCATTGTTTTAACCATTTCTTTCGTTAAAACACCTTTTGCTGAACAACCAATGAAGACATCGGCATCAACCATTGCATCCCCTAGAGTTCTTGCATCAGTTTCATTTGCAAATTCTTCTTTGTATTCGTTCATTCCACTTTCACGGCCTTTATAAATTACACCGCGAGAGTCTGTCATAAGTAGGTTTTCTGGCTTAACACCAAGGTGAAAGAAAAGCTTAGCACATGCCATTGATGCAGCACCAGCTCCAGAGAATACTACTTTTACTTTATCAATTTTTTTCTTAGATAATTCTAGCGCGTTGATAAAACCAGCTGCTGCGATAATTGCAGTACCATGTTGATCATCGTGAAATACTGGAATATCCATTTTTTCGATTAGTTGTTTTTCAATTTCAAAACACTCTGGTGCTTTGATATCTTCAAGGTTAACACCACCAAAAGTAGGCTCAAGTGCCTTAACAACATTTACCATTCCTTCAACAGTTGATTCTTCAACTTCAATATCGAAAACATCGATATCAGCGAAACGCTTGAAAAGAATACCTTTACCTTCCATTACTGGCTTACCAGCAGCGGCACCGATATTTCCTAGACCAAGAACTGCTGTTCCGTTTGATACAACAGCAACTAGGTTTCCTTTTGCTGTGTACTTGTAAACATCATCAGGGTTCTTAGCAATTTCAAGACATGGATGAGCAACACCTGGAGAGTATGCTTTTGTTAAATCAGATGCTGTTAAACATGGTTTTGTTGCAACAACTTCGATTTTTCCAGGGCGACCCATTGAGTGGTAATTAAGTGCTTTTTCAATTTTTTGAGCGTCAGCGTTTGACTTATCCGTGACTTTTTTATTGTCAGTCATATGTAATCCTTTGAACTTAAAATCCTACGATATTAAGCACAAAGGATACACTTTTTGGCCCTTATCCGACTAGCTTTTTATCCCTAATTAGGTGATAAATGAGCAGAGTTAGACTAGTTGCAATAATACCAATATAAAGCTCATCAATATTAGAATAAAAGCCTGGCTTTGGTATATGACGCCACGTGCCCGTTGTTACGACACCTATCAAGCAAGCCGTTACAAACTGGTTATCACTAATTTGCTTAGGAAATAGGTAGCCATATATGACCGGCAGCAGTAGACATGATGCGGAAAAGGATCCCAAGGTCTTCCAAACAGATTTTATGTTACCTTGAAAGTATTCAGACATAATCACTGTTAAAACGGCAACAAAAATAACACCAAAGTGGTGAACCCAAACACGCCCCTTGTACTTCTTTGGAGCGAGGTCATAAGCTAGGTTTGTTCCAGCAATGAATAGATATGAATCAAGTGTTGATAATATTGTTGCAAGAATTCCTGCTAGCATAAATCCTTTTAATCCATCTGGAAGAATTTGAATTGCATAAGTTAGGTAAGCATGTGAGCTCTGTGCATCCGGAATGGCGGCTTTTGCATACATCGCTCCAAACGTCGTACAAATATCAAAACAGAACCAAATGACAGTAGAGATCAAGATTCCTTTTTTTGAAACTTCACCACTCGTGGCCGAAAAACATCGCTGATAAAAGTTTGGATCAACTAAAGTTGATAGAGCAATAAAACCCCAGACAAAAGTTGTCGCAAGTGAGTTCTTTCCAGTTAGTGACCAATAAGATTCAGGAAGATTTGCTTTTAGGTAAGGGAGTCCCCCAAATTCAAAAAATGAAAAACCAAGTACAAAAGCTACTGCAAGGCACATGACAAAGAACTGAATTAAGTCAGAGAAGACAACTGATCTCAATCCTCCCCACATCGAGTAGAGAACAACAAAACCAACCCCTAGGGAAGTGTTTAGTAATAGAGTTCCACCAAAGATTAGTTGAAGAAAAATCCCTAAACTTATTCCATAAGCAATTGGGAGTACATTAAAGAAATTAAAGATTGCTGTGAGCTTTGCAGAGCGTGGCCCAAACATCTTTCCAACTAAATCTGGTAAAGTAACAGCACGGTAAGGCTCAATTTTCTTGATTAGAAAAAATGCAAAAATAATATAGGCTACATACCAGAAAACACCCTGAGTGATGAAATTGTAGATACCTTGATTAAAGGCGATTTCAGTAACACCAAAAATTCCACCATACCAAGTTGCAACAAGTGTTGCGACAAAAAGTGGCAAAGTAAGTCTTCTTCCCATAATTAGTAAATCAAGGAAGGTCTCTTTTTCGGTGGATTTTTTCATGCGATATTGGCCGTAAATCACACTCGCTAATGTTAAACCTAAAATGGCAAAAAATATAAATAAGTCTAAAGATGATAGACTTTGAAATAAATCAATACTGCTCTTCATATAGTCTCCGATTATGAAGTATGATATAGTATAGAAATTATAAATCAACCTTCAGGAACTCTTGTTATGACAATAACTCAACTGGAATATGTATTAGCAGTCGATAAACACCGTCACTTCAGAAAAGCATCTGAAGAGTGTCATGTTTCTCAACCAACATTGAGTATGCAAATTCAAAAGTTAGAAGATAGCTTAGGATTTGTTATTTTTGATCGCTCTAAGAATCCTATTGTTCCAACGATTGAAGGTGAAACTTTTATTGCACAAGCAAGAGTTGTTAATAAAGAATTTAAAAAATTAAAAGATATTGCAAGTGATCCAATCGTAGGTATAGAAGGTGAATTCAAGCTTGGAGTTATTCCAACTCTCGCACCGTACCTCGTACCACTTTTTTTAAGTCGCTTTGTTAAAGAATTTCCAAAAGTCGACCTTATCATTGAAGAGAGAACAACTGAAGAGATCATCGAAAAACTTGATCGCGATGAATTGGATGCAGGACTTCTTGTCACTCCACTTCACAATAATCAGCTAATTGAAAGAGTGTTATTCTATGAACCACTCTATGGATTTATAGCAAAAGATCACGAGTTATTTCACAAGAGCCAGCTCGAATTCTCAGATCTCGACAAAGATGGCCTATGGCTTTTACAAGAAGGGCACTGTCTTCGTGGCCAGGTCCTAAATCTTTGTCAGAAAGTAAAAGGCTTTCAACACTTTGAAAGTGGTTCTCTTGAAACAATTAAGAACCTTGTGGCCAAAGATAGCGGTTATACAATCATTCCACACCTGGATATGTTAGATCTAACAGGGACTCGTAAGAAAATGATCCGCTCATTCACTCCACCTGTTCCAACTCGCGAAGTTTCAATAGTTTATGGTCGTATTTTCTACAAAGAGAAGGTTATTGATGCACTTGAAGGACTAATCCTAAAAGTTATTCCTAAAGAGCTAAAAAGCTATAAGAATGCAGATGTTTCAATAATTCCTATTGATTAGGTGACATTTTAGCACCGCTATTCTTTGTCATTTTTAATTCATTTCTTACATTTGCTTAACTTTAAGCATTATTGACCTATAAAAAAGACACCTAGGTTCTTAAATCATGTTTATTTTCTTATAAATTACTCAATCAACAAGTTCACAAAAGGACTTGAAGAATTCCATAAGGAAGATTGGAGGAGAGGGTAATGTCAGTAAGAAGTTCCATGTTTTTATTAGTAGTTGTTTCCACATTCTTAACAGTTTCATGTGGCCAAGGTGTTCCTGCTTCATCAAACGCAGATGTTTCGACAGGTTCAATCATCGTTGGTGATGTTAACTGGCAAGAAGTAATTGCTTTTGATGAATCATCAGAAGTTAGAAAGAATTCAAAAGCGGTAGCTGACATTCAATTTTCAAATACTGGCCGTTGTACTGGTTTCTTAATCTCAGACAATATTTTAATGACAAACCATCACTGCATCACTAGTGCTGCTGATGTTGTAGGAATGAAAGTTTTTATGAAACACGAAAAAGGTGTTTCAAAGTCTAACCAAGGTGAAATCAAATGTAGTGAATTTATCGGTAATGATGAGGAACTAGATTTTGCACTTGTTAAGTGTGAGGGAACTCCTGGACAGACATATGGTAAGGTTGAATTAGATACAACTGAGCCAGTAGAAGGTGATAGTGTTTATGTTATCCACCAAAATTGTGATTACTACACAGACTATGATTGTGACTGGACGAAGAAGGTTTCTGAAGGGAAAGTTGTTGGCCTAAGAGGAGATGTTCTATATGATGCGGATACATTGGGAGGATCTTCAGGTTCACCAGTATTTAGCGCAGACTCTGACAAGGTATATGCAATCCACCACGCTGGTTACGGCGGATGGGGAGGACGCGGAGTTTACAATGGTGCAGTATCAATGAGTCGAATTGTTCCTTTCATCTTAGAAAACTTCCCAAGTGTTTTAGCACAAGATCAAGATGATAGTGATTCTTCAGATACACCAAGCTCTGATAATAATACTGCTGAAACGGCAACAGAGTTAGGATCAAGTTTCTCTCAAAATGTTGAAATCGATAGCGAAGAAGATGTTGATTTTTACAAAGCAGAAATGAAGGCCGGTGAAGTATTAGACTTTAAAATCTTTTTCTCTCATAGTGAAGGTGATCTAGACTTTGAAGTTTTAAAGAAAATGGGATCAAGTTATAAAGTTGTATCTCGTAAAGAATCTTCAAGTGACAATGAAGCAGTAAGGCTAAAAGTTAACTCTTCAAATACTTACTATATCAAAGTTTACGGTTATAAAGGGGCCAAGGCTCAATACAAAGTAGAATTTAAAAAATAAATAATAAGGCCTCCAATCGGAGGCCTTTCTTATAGCTTCATTTTCAAAAAATCTAAAATACGATGTTCATACCAATAATATTTTTCAGAGGGAGATTTTATAAACCCTACGTGACCACCATTTTTTGGTACTTCGAGGTATAAATTACTTTTTCTTTGGGCCAATTCATATGGATAACTTTCTTCCGATAAGAATGGGTCATCATAGGCGTTAAGAATATAAAATGGGACACGAATTTTTTCCAAGTGACTAATTGGTGAAGCTTCTTCTCTATAGTGATTACCGTCACGATAGCCATAGATAGGCGCCGTAACATACTCATCAAAATCATCAATATGTTTAATACTTTTCACCTTATCTAGATCAACAGGAAGTTCCATAACCTTGGCCTTCTCGATCACTTTCTTTCTCATGGAATAAACAAAAACATGACGATAGATATGACGTGAAATTTCAGTTTTTAATTTCACTGAGCAACCATTTAAGTCCATTGGTGAAGAAAGAATAAAGCCGCGATAAATCTTATGATTAACAACCTCGGGGTGTCTTCCTAGATAATTTGCAGTAATTGCACCACCTAGACTAATTCCCATTAAAGAGACATGCTCATATTCGTCAGAAACATTATCGACGAGAAATTTTAAGTCGTGATAGTCTTGAGCATTGTAAAACTTTTTAGTTCGATTTAGTGCTCCACCGCACGAGCGCATATCCCAGGAAATGACATCATAACCTTGAGAATTGAATTTTTTCATCATGTCCACAATATAGCGGTCTCGACCATTTCCTTCTAAACCGTGGGAGATGATGATGAGATGTTTGTTTTCAAGTGGAGAATTTGTTGTTGATCTATAGTAGCGTAGAAAGTCTCCATCTGGAGTTGTCAGTGTTCGCTTCTCAAATTTATGTCTAGGGGTTCTTCTTATAAAGAATGGAATGATCGTTTGTAAGTGACCATTTTGTAGAGACTGATGACAAGTGTATCTTGATTCGATGACAGGCATTACGCTTCCTCCATCTCAATATTATAACGCAAAAAGTGGAAATAAAAAAAGGAGGTCAATGACCTCCTTTCTTATGAATTTATCTAAAAATTAGTTTAGAAAATTAATTAAAGTAGTTCTTTAGGAACACCTTTCGGAATAGCGCTTAGAAGCTTCTTCGTGTACTCATCTTGTGGGTTACGATAAACCTCGTGTGCTGGTCCGTACTCAACAATCTTACCTTTGTTCATAACACCGATTTCATCCGAGATGTACTTAACTACAGATAAGTCGTGTGAAATGAAGATATAAGTTAGACCTAGTTCATCTTGAAGATCTTGAAGTAGGTTAAGTACTTGCGCTTGAACCGATACATCTAGTGCAGATACTGACTCGTCACAGATGATAAACTCTGGCTTAAGAGATAGGGCACGTGCAATACAGATACGTTGACGTTGACCACCAGAGAACTCATGTGGGTAACGATTAAGGTGATCACCTCTAAGTCCTACTTTTTCAAGAAGATCAGCTGCTACAGCATATCTTTCTTTCTTTGATCCACCAATTCCGTGAATTACCATTGGTTCTGTTACGATATCACCAATAGTCATACGTGGGTTTAGAGAAGAGTATGGATCTTGGAAAATGATTTGCATTCTCTCACGCATCTCCCTCATTTCTTTTTTATTTAAATTAGTAACGTTAATTCCGTCATAAATAACTTCACCAGCAGTTGGCTCAAGTAGTCTTAGGATTGTACGACCAAGAGTTGTCTTACCACATCCAGATTCACCAACTAGACCAAGAGTACGACCTTTTCTAACTTGAATCGTTACATCGTCAACGGCCTTAAACCAGTCAACAGTACGACCAAAAATACCACCTTTAATAGGGAAGTGCTTGTTGAAGTTTTTAACTTCTAGAAGAACTGGATTATCTGTTTCGTTAATTGCTCTTGGTTTTTTCATTTCAAGGCTTGAAACATCAATATCTTCTTTTGCATTTAAGAAGTCATCTACAGTTAAAAGTCTAACTGGGTTTTCATCTAGACTTGGACGACAAGCTAGAAGTCCCTTTGTATATGGGTGTTGTGGATTTTCAAAAAGTGCTTTTGTTGTATTTTGCTCAACTAGGTCACCTCTAAACATAACCGCAACTTCATCAGCGATATCAGCAATTACTGCTAAATCGTGAGTGATGAATAGCATACTCATGTTGTGTCTTCTTTGAAGATCAAACATTAGTTCAAGAACTTGCTTTTGGATTGTAACGTCAAGAGCAGTTGTCGGCTCGTCACAAATTAGAAGTTCAGGCTCACATGCCATTGCCATCGCAATCATTACACGCTGCTTTTGACCACCTGACATTTGGTGTGGATATTTATCTACTGATTCTTTAGGAGAAGGAATACCTACTTCTTCATATAATTCGATTGTTCTCTTACGAGCTTCCTCTTTAGTCATTCCTTGGTGAAGCATAAGAACTTCATCAATTTGATTACCTGTTGTGAATACAGGGTTTAGAGAAGTCATTGGCTCTTGGAAGATCATTGCAATCTTATTACCACGAAGTTGTCTCATTCTTTCATTAGAAGCCTTAGTTAAGTCTTCACCATTAAAAAGAATTTCACCTTCACTGATTCTTCCAGGAGGGTTAGGAATAAGTCCCATAATTGCTAAAGATGTTACTGACTTACCTGAACCAGATTCACCAACAAGCCCAACAGTTTTTCCTCTTGGAATACTTAGGTTTAAGCTTTTTACGGCCTTAACTCTTTCATCTTCTGTTTGAAATTCAACTGTAAGGTTTTTAATTTCCAGCATATTCTCTGCCATAGCATCTCACTTTTTAAACAATATTGATCAATTCTTGATTATAATAAAATCTTTTTGAAATCTTAATAGTAACTTAAATTTGTACCACTAACGACACATTATTTCACGACTTAATTCATCAAAAAATCTCGACAATTTACATGATTTCAGTGACTTAGTATTCTACATACTTACGAATTTGCTCTGTAAGGCCTTGTTGCGTTGTGACAATCTGCTCGCTATAAGCTTTTAAATCATCATTATTTAGACTTTCTACTTGAAAAGGCTGACCGTAAGCGACGTAGATACGCCCAAAAGGTTTAGGAATTTTTGTTTTATCCCAGCTCTTACTGATGCAAAAGCGGCGAGTGGAAATAGATTGAATGCAAAGTACAGGTGTTTCACATTCATGACTTACAACGAGGATGCCTTTTTTTGGGACATAGCTTGGCCCGCGCGGTCCATCGACTGTAATAGCAGAATTAAGTCTGCTCTCATTTATTTGTTCGATCATTGATTGTAGTGCTTTTGCTCCTCCACGTGATGAACTTCCACGAGTTGGACTAAATCCTAATTTTGCAATTGTGTCTGCAGCTAGGCTTCCATCTTTTGATTGAGATGCCATTGTAATTAGTCCCGTATCAAGTTCTGTTAAAACTGAAGTCGGGTAATGCTCATGCCATACGGCCAGGGCGTAATTTCCATGATTTCCCATTTGTTTTGCCAGATCTAAGTTCTCAGGATTTAAAACAACAATTTTTGATGTGAACTTAACAAATCTTAGGTACCAAGAAACTAATGTAGGAACTAATTTTAATAATATAGACATTTAATCATTATCTCAAAATTAAGATTCTTCGTAAATTAAGCAATTTAAAAAAAATCGGTGTTTATAAATTAGTCAATAATCTCTCAAAAAGTACATATAATGGGCAATGATGAAGATCAGCTGACTAAATTTTTACCTACGAATTACCATCTTTTAACTTAATTAAGATGAGCGTCATCCATGAATCGACTATGATCAAATTAGAAAGAGTTCTCGACCAATTAGCTCGGGAGCTACTTGTTCTACGCTGACCATGAAGGAGGTGTTATGGCAGGTTTACGAGAAATCAAGAAACAGAGAACGAGAGAAATGATTCTAAAAAACTCAATGGAATTATTTACTCAAAAAGGGGTCGATGAAGTAGGAATGCGAGAATTGGCCCAAGTGTGTGGATTGGGGATTGGAACTTACTATAATTACTTTAAGTCGAAAGAGGATGTCATCTTCAGTCTATTTAGAGAAAATTTGAATTCTGCAATTACGAACAAGCCTTTCCGCGTTGAAGAGAATGAATCAAACGCTGATAATCTTGCAAATAATTACAAGGCGATTTTTCAAGAATTAATGATTCACAAAAATATCGCTGATGAATTTTTATCTCTTGCGTACAATACAAAGAATATGGCCGATAATGACTCAGTCGCCGCTAGGTTGACCCCACAGATTGTTGATCTTTATTGGGGATGGGTACAACCGTTGTTTAGAAGTGCTGGAATTATTATTCGCACAGAAGAGGAAGAAGGCTTTAGAAGAATGCTGTGGCATCACTTCTTATCTAGCTTTCATGCCTATACATCTTCATTTGGAGCTGAAGAGAGTATTGATTACATTCGCTTCACTTCTCGCCATCTATTAGGTGGCCTAAATTCAAATTAATAGTAAGGGAGTTACGGCTCCCTTTTTACTTTAATTAAGTCTCCTCGTTCTAGAAGCTCTCCGAAAAGTAGGATATGCCCTTTAAAAAAATAATCTCAATCATATTCTTTATCATTCTCTTACTGTCATGCCTTGATGAGGGAGTGGATTCTCCGCTAAGAGCTCCGGCAAGTATCTATCAGTATAAGGTTATCTCCTATACTTCTAGTGCAATTGAGTGTCGTGGCCATACCGATGAGAAGGATATTGAAGGAACACTCTTAGAGACAGTTCCTCTCGGTCCACAAGGTCAGGCACCTACAAATATTTGTGGAGAAGAGTTAGGCACTTTAAATAGTGATAAGATACGCCTTTACTAGACTTCAATGAACCAATTCTAAATTGGCACCCCTATTGCAACATAATATTTCAAATAAAAGAAATTGAACGGAGTTTCAGCCTTCTACTGACTTTATTGCTGAACAAACTTTGTACAACTGTTTAAGGAATATTATGCGAGACCTAATCTTTAAGAGTTTACTGACTACTTTATTAACAGGGGTGACTTTTGCTTATAGTGGGCAAATCCTAAAGCTTAATAAAGACAGCGTTCCAAAAGAATTTACAAAAACTCTTGAAGTATTTATCGCACAAGTTGATGAAAAGATTCCTACATCAGTAAGAGAAGCTATTGGTGAGAAAATTGAAATTACTTTCTCTGATTTTAAAGAGAATAAAAATATTAGAAGTTTTCCAAAGGATCGTTGTAACGAATCAGTTCCAGTAAAATACGGAAGTGTAAGCTACTTTGATCGCGATGAAATCAATATCTCTTCACTCTTTATAAAAGAGATTATTAACGGTGACGAGAGTGTTGAGCAGTTTAACTGTGGTCATAAGAATTATGTAAGAAAAGCACAAGCTACAATCTTGCATGAATTGGCCCACCTTTATGATCTTAAAAAAGTTAGAACAAAAGAACATAAGAAAAAAGCAAAAATTTGTCGTGATGAAAAAGAAGATCGTAATCATGTAAGTGATGAGTGTCGAGCAATTCTATCCCAAGATACCAATAGAAACTCTATTAGTGGCCTATTTTCATTTTACAAACTTGCAAACTGGAAAAAAGGATTCTTTTCTAAGAAAACGAAAAACTTATCGTCTAAAAGATCTGTCGACGCTTATGAATTTGAAAATTTAAAAGAGCATAACGCTGTAAATTTTGAATTTTTCCTAATGGATAAAGAGTACAAGTGTAGAAGACCGTCTTATTACAAATTCTATAGTGAGTTATTAAATCATATTCCGTTTCCTAATTACGATTGCAAGATCTTTTCTGAAATCGTTTTAGATGACTTAAAAGTTACTAGAGATATCGATCCAAGTCGTGTTTACCGAATCGATTATTTACTTGCTTCAAAAGGTGACTCAATGATCTCAGGATTTGGTCACTCAATGTATCGTATTGTTCTTTGTGCACCTTTTAGAAAGAAGGTTGATGAGAAGTGTTTAAAAGACAAGCTTTATCATGTTGTTCTTTCTTACCGTGCCAATGTTACAGATATCAAAAGTGACATGTTAAAAGGTGTTCTTGGTGGATACGACTCAGTTCTATTCATGCTTTCTTTCCCTGAGGTTATTAATGAGTATAACGGAGGAGAGTTAAGGGATCTTATTAGCCAACCAATCTATTTATCTGAAGAACAAAAAACAGACTTCATCAATAAAGTGTTAGAGGTTTATTGGGAATATGAAGGTGACTATAAGTTTATCACTAATAACTGTGCTTCAGAGTCTAATGAGCTTTTTCAATCAGCTCTACCAAATAATGAATTTGCCTATGAGAGAGTAATCCTTCCTTATTCTCTGCTAGATAAATTTACTGAAAGTGAATTCTCTAAAGAAGAGGATTTAGAAGATACACAAAAAGCCCAAAAGCAAGGAATGTTCTTCCCAAGTGATATTGAACTTTTAAAAGAAGTTAAAACATCTTTATTTGGAGTTGAAGAATCAGACTACACTGTTAGAAGACGTCGTGTAGGTGGTGGCCGTGATCATAAATACAAAGAAGTAAAAAGAGAAAAATTTATTAAAGATATTTTAGAGGAATTTGATGTTGATCGTCTGTTTTCTAAATTTGAAGAATTAAATGAACTTAGCGAAACAGTTGATGTGGAAAGAAAACTTAATGATCTTTCAATCCTAACAGGTGCAATCTTTAAAATTAAACAATCTTCAATTGATGAAGAGGTTGGGAACTTCCTGGATAAGAATATGGAAGAAGAAACACCGCTTGGTCTAAGAATTAAAGAGTGGAATGAAATGAGAAAGTCTAGCCGTGTAAAGGCCAATGACTCAAGCTACGGAATTCCATTAGTCTTAAGAGACTCTGACTTTGATAGACATAATGTGAAAAGCGCTGAGTTAGAGAAGATCGAAAATCAACTACTAGAAGACGTAAAAAGTAACTATGAAAAAGAAGTTCAAGATTTAGCACGATTACTAGATCTAATTAGAAATATTCGTGATCAAGCAAGAATTATTTCAATGAAAGCATATAAATAACAAACAAAAACAAAAAACAAAAAACAAAAAAAGAGGAGAAAACTATGAAAAAACTTACTGCAGCGACACTTATGACACTTATGGCACTTCAAGCAAATGCTATTGAGGTAAGAGATGCATCTCTTGGAGCATCTTCAAAGGTTTCTGAAGCTATTTATGATGCAGGAAAAAGTGCTACAGATAAAACGGTTGAAGTGGCTGACTTTACTGGTGAGCACCTAAAGGCATTTATTTCTAAGAACTTAGAGTCATCTTATAAAGCTTCTGAAAAACTAGCTAAAGAAATCGTAAAGCTATCTGAAGTATCTAAGCCAGCTTTTCGTTTTACAGCTGATGGCCTAGCAATGGTATTTGAAATCTCTGGTAAAGGGACAAAGCAAACTTTAAAAGTGTCTAAGAAAATCTATATCTTCCTTGAGCCAACTCTTGAAGCAACAGGTGAATTTTTAACTGAACTTCTAGAGCTTGCATTTGAAGGAACATCAGAAGCATCAGAGCTAATTACTGACATTAATGAATTCCTTTCAAGAGTTCTTGAGAAGCCAATTGATATCACTAAGATGACTCTTGAAGAGATCTTTGAGCTAATCGGAAAAGCAAGTGAAAAGTCTACTCAAGCATCAGAGTTCCTTTTAGGTGCAGAAAACTTTGAAAAAGGTATTGAGTACTCAGGAAAAGGAATTTCTTTAACTTCAAATGGTATTGGAGCTGCGTTCTATCTTGTATCACAGGCAACTACTGGAATTTCTCAACTATTTGACTTCAATAGAAAAGAAAGAGAGCAAATTGAGCAAATGGTAGAAAGAGGTGACGTTGAAGGTCTTGCTGGGCTACGTGATCTAATTAGACACAATATCAATGAAGAAATTGTAAACGGTGAGGATCTTAATAAGCTTCTTGATGATAATGCGATCGATACTTATATCAAGCTTAGACTAACAGTTCCTAATCTTGAGAATAAGCTAGAGGAAATCTACGGACGTCAAATTGTAAAATAATAACTTTTTTAAAAAGGATTAATAATGAAAAGAACAACTTCAGCTATTTTACTTACTCTATTATCACTTAATACAGTAGGTGCCGATATTAGAGATGCTGCATTTGATGCCTCTTCAAAGGTTTCAGAAGCAATCTATGATGCGGGCAAGAGTTCAACGAGACAAACGGTAAAAGTCGCAGACTTTACTCGAGAGAAGCTGGAAGCCTTAATTTCAAAAGGGCTGCAATCTTCGTACCGTGCTTCAGAAAAAGTAGCTGAAGAAATTATTAATCTTTCAGAATTTTCTAAGCCAGCATTCCGTCTAACTGCAGACGGAATTGCTATGGTTTTTGAAGTATCTGGTAAAGCGACTAAGTCTTCAATTGAGGTAACAAGAAAGATCTATGTTTATTTAGAGCCAAGTTCTGATAAAACTGAAGAATTCTTAACTAAGATCATTGATCTTGCATTTGAGGGAACATCAGAAGCATCTGAATTGTTAACTGATATTAATGAGTTCTTATCAAGAGTTCTGGAAAAACCTCTTGATATTTCAACGATGGCAACTGAAGAAATTGCAGATCTTCTTTCAAAGGCCACAAGAATGACTCATCTTGAAAAATTAATTGAGTTAGCTCTAGATGGAACAACTAAAGGTAGTGAGTTATTGACAGATATTAATGATTTTCTATCCAGAGTTCTAGAGAAGCCTATCGATATTTCTGTTATGACTTTAGAAGAAGTATTTAAGCTAATTGAGAAGGCAAGTGTTGAGTCGTCAAAGTTAACTGAACTTCTAATTGGCGCTGATAATCTTGAGAAAGGTACTGAGTACACAGGAAAGGGAATCACTTTAACATCAGAGGGTGTTGGAGCTGCATTCTATCTTGTTTCTCAAGCAACAACTGGAATCTCTCATCTTTTTGACTTTAATAGAAAAGAGAGAGCTCAAGTTGAAGCGATGATGGAGAGAGGTGATATTGAAGGGATTGAGGGATTACGAGATCTAATTCGCTACAATATCAATCAACAGTTAGAAAATGGAGAGGACTTAAACCGTCTTTTAAATGATAACTTAATAGATACTTATATTAAGATGAAATTAACAGTACCAGAGCTAGATCAAAAGCTAGAGTCATTATACGGATTAAAATAAGAAAAAAGCCTAGGATTTCCTAGGCTTTTTTATAGTTTAAATTCTCTGTGAAAGTATTTGAAAGTTAGTCCATCGTATTGATTGAAACAACCATAGACCTTGCCATCTACAATAGCAGGAGTCGATGCTAGATCATCTCCAGCAAAGTCATAAAGCCTTCTTTTTGGCCACAGTGACTTTATCTTATTAAGTTCACTTATTTCATAAAAGTAGAGGTTTTGAATATTTTTTGAAATTAAAAAACCATTATGGATAACTGCTTTAGGCATATGAAGAGCTTCTCTGTTTTGACGAATTGAAAGAACATTATCTTGATTCATATTTTCGTCTAGAATAACAAGACCCTCAAAAGCTCTCTTCTTTGTCGAAAAGTTATAAGTCACATTATCAAGCATAACAAAGATTCGTTTGCCGTCATTATCAATACCTGTCGCAGTCGAAACTTGGCTCGAATCGTGGGGTAGGTCGAAGTTGTGAGCTGATTCTACATTATATGAAGATAGGTCGATCTTCATTAGTCCAAGTGAGCCATGAGCGATAAAAAGTTTATCATTCATTATTGTCATATCTTGTGCTGATTGATGTTTTTGTATAATTGGTAAGTGGGTTGAAGGGAAGCTTGTTACAAATTCGTAATTATTGAGATTATGTACAAATACATAATCTGGTGTCAGGATATAGAGCTTACCTTTATATTCTTTTACTGAACGTATTTCATACTTTGAAAAAATCAATCTAATTTGTTCTTCTTCAAATTTATAGAGAAATGGCCCTTTGAAAATGTAATAATTTGATCCTGATTTATAGTGGCCAGTATCACCTTTTTTAGATGCACAGAATGAATCAAGATTTCCCTCCGATGCAAATGCAATCAAAGATATAATTACGACTAGTAGTACTTGTTTCATCTTTTCCCCTAAATTTATTTAATATAATAATTATCGAGTTGTATTTCTTGTTCGTCAAAAAAACCTGACAAATCTTGATGAAGCGTGTTAGAAAGTCTCATGCTAGATAGAATCTTCATTGAAATTTCAAATATTTGCAACTTGCAGTGCACGTTCTGTCCTGTTGTAGAAAGAGATAAGAAGGTCATGACGCCAGAAGATTTTGAAAAAGTCTTAATCCAGGCAAAGCCTCTTGCAAAACAAGTGTGTCTGCATCTAATGGGAGAGCCACTGGCACATCCTAACTTCGTGAAGATTATGGAGATATGTGAGCGTAATGAGGTCCCAGTTCAAATTACAACTAATGGGGTGGTCATTGCATCTCGAAAAGAAATTCTTCTTAAAAGCAAAGTTTTAAGACAGATTAATTTTTCGATTCAAAGTTATAAAGACAATTTTCCAAATCGCGACTTCAATACTTACCTAAGACCAATTTTAGATTTTTCAAAAGAGTTAAATGAAACTTCACCTGAAACATATGTAAATTATCGTCTTTGGAATCTAGGCCGTAATGAACAAATTATGAAAGAAAATGAAGAGGTGTTTCAGACTCTAGAGAGATTCTACGATATTGAAATTAATCGTCGTACTCAAGTTGAGTCGATTAAGAGTAAAAGAATTTGGAATAAGGTTTATCTTCACTTTGACTCACATTTTGATTGGCCTGATTGGAATCTTCCAAACCAAGGAACACAAGGGCGCTGTCATGCCCTAAAAACACATATTGGAATTCATGCCGATGGAACTGTTGTTCCTTGCTGTCTGGATAAAGAAAGTCAAATTCCATTAGGAAATGCAATTGATCAAGACTTAAAAGCAATCCTTAGCTCTCCACGAGCAGTCGCAATGAGGCAGGGGTTTGATAATAATAAGCGTGTTGAAGAGTTCTGTCAGCACTGTACATATATCAATCGATTTCAAAAATAATTAATTAATAATACTTTTCAATTTTTGTAAGTTAGAAACCATCGCTTTACGGTTTTTAATTGGAAAGTTCTTTAGTTTAAGAGAGATCTTTTCTTGAACTTCACTCCACACATCACTGTAAAGTTGTTGGCCCTTAGGGCTTAAGCTTAGAATCGTTTGTCTGGCATCTTCACTAGACTTACTTTTTATTACGAGTTCTTCATCCACTAAAATATTAATAGTTTTAGTCATTGCAGGCTGGCTTATTCCGTGGTGATCAGCTAGTTCTCCAACTGTACTTAGCCCTCGGCCAATATTGGAGAGGGCCCTAAATTGAGGATAGGAAATATGTGGGGATGCCGCTTCTCTGAGTTCACTTCTAATAGAGCGAATAATAAATGGCATGACATCTAAAAGTATTCTTGAAAATTCTAAGTCTTTCACGTCTTTAGTATAAACCAAGGATGTACCGATCGTAAATTAATGCAGCAGCTGGAGAGCTGCTGCGGAAGGTTTTTTAATTATTGCTCAACTTCCAGATCAGAATCGTCTGAAAGCTCAGTATCTAAAGTAGTATCTGTAGTAGCTGAAGCATCTACACAATCACCAGTTGCTGCACAATCTGTTGCTGGCGCTGATTCTTCAATAACTGCTGCTTCATCTGAAGCAACTGAATCTGACCAATCTTCATTTGCGTAAGAAACAAAAGCTGATGATAGTAGAACTAGAAGTAGTAATTTTTTCATAATTAATCCTCATATGGTTTTAGTTATATAACTTGGTTATATATATTTGTTATATATTATTCCTTTCCAAAATTCCGTACAATAAAAAAATACAGTTTTTGTGTAAAACTTTTGTCGTTATAATAAAATCTGTCAGTTAAGATCAGATATAGGGGGGAAGTAATATGTGGAAACCACCAAAAATTGAAACAAAAAGGCTTGTGCTTAGAGAAATTAGGTTAAGCGATAAGGATTCTATTTTTGAATATGGAAAGAAGCCTCATATTTCGAAGTATACCCTATGGGAGCCTCATGAGTCAGTTGAAGATAGTGTCGACTTTATTGAAAAGTACGCATTTTCAAACTATGAGCAGGGGATACCAGAACCATTTGCTATTACTTTAAAAGAGAATGACAAGCTTATTGGTTGTGTCGGCTGCTTTTGGGTCTCGACAAAGAATAAATGTATGGAATTGGCCTATGTTTTAAACGATGACTTTTGGGGGAAGGGGATTATCGTTGAAGCCGCCCAGGAAGTGATAAATTATTGTTTTGAGAACTTTGATATTGAACGTATTCAGTGTCGTTGTAAGGCCGAAAATCTTCAAAGTAAAAGAGTCATGCAAAAGCTTGGGCTTAAGTATGAAGGACTACTTAGAAATGAAATTTATCATCGTGGTAAGCATTGGGATATGAAGTATTATTCAATTTTGCGATCAGAAATAGAATGATGTTTCTAGAGTTGCAAAAGTGTGATTAGTGGCACCTTTAAACTGAGGGCCATGCCAGTTCGCTTTCAATGTTACTCTCATACTTCTAAAAAATAGATTAAAACCAGCATCTGCTTTGTAGTAAATATCTTCCATGTCTTCGTCTGAAATAACGTAGACTGATTCAACCTTTTTTGAACCTTGTAGAACAGCATCGAAAAAGTTTGCGACATAAGAGCCGTTAGCAAATAATTCAAAGAAGCCAAGCCTCATTCCAAATTTAAGACCAATTTCGACATCTCGCTTAAGCCCACCGTAATGTCCTTGCAGCCAAGGAGATAATTCAAATATTGGACCTCGATTGATCTTAATAATTTTAAATTCTCCATTAAAAAAGTATTGATTACTTATTTGATTCTGCCAGCCATTAACTTGCGAAGAAGGTGTCATTTTATGAAATATATTTTGTAAAATACCTGCTTTAGCAGATGGGCCTTGTTGTCCTGTCCATAGATCCGCACGAAGATAGTAATCGCTATTAACGTGAGAGATTCCAAGAATTCCGTAGAGTAGGCCAGTATAAGGATGGTCTCCTTCTACTACAGTGGTACTTAAAGTTGCTTCTGGTGTATAGATTTTATGAGCAACTCCAAAGCGCAACTTTGTTAATGAGCCTTGAGAGTAGAGCCTTCGCTGATACATCAGTTCAAGGCCATTAGAGTAATACCTATCAGTTTCAAATGGAGCATCATTATCGATTTTTATTGAAAATTCGTTAAGAGGCCTACTTTGCGCGAAAGCTGGTAAGGTAAGAGTGAATAGGGTGACTATGAAGAACCACTTCATTAAACGATTGTATCATTTTAGGAAAAATCCACATCGAGATGGCCAACTTTGCTTGTTTAATTAAGTTAAATTCTATTATTTCAGTTAGTTATGAAGATAATGGCGATTAAAGGTATTCTTGTATTGTTTACAATAAATAAGATTGTCGACTTTTATGGTGCTATAAGCATTTCACTATGAATAGAATCGATTTGAAAGACAAAGTCATTGTTATTACAGGCTCTACTGGAGGCCTGGGTGCAGCTCTAAGTGTTGAACTAGCTGAACGTGGCGCAAAGCTTGCGTTGATGGATATTGATAGTGAAAAACTTAGAAAGCAGGCTAGTGAACTAGGAGGCTTAGCTCTAAGTATCGATGTAACTAGTTATGAATCTCTTGAACTGGCCATGGCAAAGGTCTTTGATTATTTTGGAAAAATAGATATCGTCGTAGCAAATGCTGGTATCACAAAAATGGCGCCAATGATCTCTTCAAGCGAAAAAGACTTTTCACAGGTGATTGATATTAATCTAAATGGTCCATGGCGCACATTCAAAGCAGCTCTTCCATATATTACACAAAGCAAGGGTTATATGGCCGCAATCTGTTCGATGGCCTCTTTCGTTCATTGTCCTTTACAAGCATCTTATGCTGCAAGCAAGGCAGGACTTCATGCTGTTTGTAATAGTGTTCGCATGGAAGTTCGACATCTTGGTGTCGATATTGGAAGCTTTCATCCGACATTCTTTCCATCGCCATTAATGGATGGTGTGACAAGTGACCCTGTCGGAAATAAGCTTTGGGGTGGCAATAAAGAAGGTCCTTGGAAGATGATCTCCATTGAAGAGGTCGTCTCTGAAATTATCTCTGGAATTGAACAAAGGGCCGAGCAAGTCGTAATTCCAAAACGTAAAACTCTTGTTGCTAAGGCCAGTGGTTTCTTTAGACGCTATATCGAACGTCGTGGCTTTAAAGGGAATGAGATTGAAGAAGCAATTTCTCTTTCTCAAAATAAATAATTCTATAAACTCTTAGTGAGAATTCGGGGCCATCTGATATTCATCGCCATTATTTAATAAGTGGACTACTTCAGTAAAGTCGTGTGCAGACGCAATTACTTCTTCCGTGTCATTGGCAAGTTCATGGTCATAAAGGTAGTGATCAATACTATCTTGAAGCTTTTGATATAACGGTAATAACTTCGTTTCAATCTCAACAGCAAATCTTGATGATGTTTCATGTTTAACAAGTTCCTTTATACTTTTGTATATTGATTCTTGTTTATGAAAGAAGCCAAGAACTACTCTTGAAAAATAGATTACAAATGACATGAATAAGATACAGTTAACAATATCATTAACGACTAGTGAAAGTAGGCATGCAGATATTGTAAGGCTGTAGATATATTTAATTCTTGTATTTGCTGCAAGAACGATTGTGAATAGGTAACTACTTAGTAGTAGTGGAAGCGCCGTAGCCGAACTTGAGTTTAGATAATACTTCAGTGTAAATAGTAGTTGAGCATTAAAGAGATAAATATAGCTTATCTTTTGAATCGAGAAGTGATTTTTCGTCTTATAAAGGTGAAAGGCAAAAATCAAAAAGTTAATAACAATGGCCAAGCCAGAATAAGAAATATTTGCAACTGGATTAAAAAGATCTACAGCAAAGAATGCGTAAAAGGCAGTCATTGATAGAATGACGATAATCGATGATCTTTTAAAGTTGTTAAAAATTGGAATATTAAAAATATCTACTTGATGATCGAGTAAGTGATCAACATCATCGAACTCCTTCATTAAGAAGTCTTCAATACGATTACTATTTTTTCTCAAACTATTCTTAATCTTATCTTTATCGTCTAAGCCTGAAGAAATCATCGCAAGCATATTATTGATTGGATTGAGTAAGTTGTGAGTGAAGTAACTCTTTAGATTTAATATATTCTTATGAAGTTCTTTTTTATGCCAAATCTGATTCGCATTATTCTTAAAAGTAATCGATTGAATAGAGCTTACTGTCGTAATGAAAAGATGCAAGAATGTGACGAGAACAAGGCTTTGATCTTTAAGGAAGTAATTATTCGAGGCCATGATAATAAAGTGTAGAAGACAGTACTTAATATTTGTATGTTGTAAGTGAAACGCTAAAACAATAATTCCTGCAATATAACAAAGTGAACTTGTGGCAGAATAATCTGCAAGGCGAGGGTAAATTGACCAAATGAGACTTTCCACTACAACTGAGAAAAATATCACAAATGAAATATTTTTTTTAAAGAGTTTCTTATAGAAAACGATCGCCATAATTGAATCAAAGACAATCATATAATTCATCGTCGTTAGAAGATGCGGTTCAATATTATAGAAATAAAAGATTACGTATAAGACAATCATCAGAAGAACTGCAAGAAAGTGCATCTCGAAGAATTCTCGATATTTCTGATCTAAATGGTAGTAATCATTCACCAAAACTTTGTCCTGTGCAATCATAATTAACTAATTAGTTTTTATAACCTCTTAAAAGTATATTCATTATACAATACTTTATATTTGAAAAAAAGTACATATTTAGTCCAGTATTGGTTAACGAGATTTTAGCTATTTATAGAATTAATGTGATTTTATTATCTTAAGTAGGCAAAAAAAAAGCCGCTTATTGAAGCGGCCATCATTTTATTTCATAACTTTTAGGAACTCGATCATAAACTCCTTATAGACGGAGTTACTGGCCTTTAGTGCCGCTTGATACGCTTTCTTAGCGTCAACTTTTTGAAGCATGTGTAAGTGGGCCTCTAGTTCTTCTTTTGATAAGCTTTCGTATGACATATCGAGGGCCAGTTTTATATTTCTTCCCTGTGCATCCAAAATTGCATCAGTTTGCTTTTGAGCGTTAGCAACGACTTCGTTTATATTCATTGTAGGATTTCTTTCTTGTTCAGTATGTACCATCATTGCCTGAATTAAACTCTTAGACGAAGCTGTTGATTGCTCTAGAAGTGCAGCTTCTTCAATAATACTGTTCACAATCTCTTTTTTATCCTCAGGAAGTGAGTATTCCTTACCATTTGTTATAAGATCTACAATCTTGTCCTGTGTTTGCTGAGCATTTTCTTGTAATTTTTTAGAGGTCTCACTATCTTGAATCTCAGCAATTGCCTCAAGTTCATCTAGGTCTAAGTTTTCATATGACTTTTCAAGCTTCTCTTGAAATGGAAAGTTTCTTACTAGCTCAAGAAGCTTCTCTTTTTTCTGTGGAGATTTCTCATTAAATTTTTTATTTTTAAAAGCATTTTCAAATGTTTCATTTAACTTTGCTTTAGATAGATCTTTTAAAATTTTTTTGATGACTATTTTCTTTTCACTCAAAAGCTCTGGACTATCATCTATCTTCTTCGCGGACCCACTCTCTGCTAGAGGACTACTGGCCAAGTTCGTCGACTTTTGCTGTTTTTCTTTTTCGACTTTTTGAGTAGGAGTTTTTACTGCTACATCGTCTTGTGTTTTATCAGAACTTGCGACAAAAAAATAAATCGCTATAACTAGTGCCGGTAAAATCCAAATAAGTTTCTTCATATATCCCCAATAATTAAAATCAGAACTCATATCATTTGTTCTATTATGCTAATAGGTTTGCTAATTATTTTGCGAGACTATTTTTATTTAGGCGTATTGTAAACGAAGTGTGTAAAAACTAAGATAAATCCCACCTTATAGTGTAGTAGATGGTTAAGTGAAATGGTTGAAAGTGTTTGAGAAAAGAAAGGCGTAGAAAATAAAAAAGCCAGACTAGGTCTGGCTTCTTTATAAAACTGGTACTCCCAAGGGGATTCGAACCCCTGTTACCGCCGTGAAAAGGCGGTGTCCTAGACCGGGCTAGACGATGGGAGCGCTAACTTAATTCCCGGATTTGGAAACCAAAAAACATTAAAATGGTGATCTCTCTGCGACTCGAACGCAGGACCCTCTCCTTAAAAGGGAGATGCTCTAACCAACTGAGCTAAGAGACCATCTGTGTTTTGGTGAGATTGAATATAAGTAATCTTGGTTCAGAAGTCAACAGGGAATTTAAAAAAAATAAAAAAAAAGTGTAATTTTTTTAAGAAGTTAATTTTATTTACCCTTAGTATTTTTTATCGCCCACCTTGTCATCAAAGGCCTTATGAGCTAATTTAGCCCACTATTACTAGTGTTTTAAGAGGTAGGCTTCAGTGACAACAGAAGTAGATTCAACAAATAATGAATTAGAAAATTTTGATGGAAAAAAAGTAGCGTTTCATACTTTGGGCTGTCGTTTAAATTTTTCTGAGACAGGAACAATTTCTCAAGGCTTTGTTGAGCGTGGGTATAAGGTTGTTGAGTTTGGTGAGCAAGCTGATGTTACTTTTATTAACACATGTACAGTAACAGATAGTGCAGATTCAACTTGTCGAAACTTAATTCGCAAGGCACACCGTTCTTCTCCAGATGGAAAGATTGTTGTGGCAGGCTGTTACGCTCAAATGGATGCGCCAAGAATTGCAAAGATGACTGGTGTTGATCTCGTTTTAGGAACAAGTGAAAAATATAAAGTCTTTGATTACTTAAACGAAGATGAAACAGATACAATCCACATCGATAAGTCTAAAGACTTCTTTGGTGCTGCAACTTCTAAAGAAGAAGGACACACTAGAGCTTTCTTAAAGATACAAGATGGATGTAATTACGTTTGTTCATTCTGTATTATTCCTTTTGCTCGAGGACGTTCAAAAGCGGTTTCAATTGCACAAGCAATGGAAGAGGCGAGAGCTGTTGTTGCTCAAGGTTTTAAAGAGATCGTTCTTACTGGTGTAAATATTGGTGAGTACGAAACTACTTCAGGTGAAAAACTTTTAGATCTATTAAAAGAGTTAAATGCTCTGGAGGGTTTAGAGAGAATTCGTCTTGGTAGTGTTGAGCCGAATACGATTACAGATGAGCTTCTTGATTATATGCACGCTAATCCAAAGTTTCTTGATCACTTCCACGTACCTATGCAAAGTGGGAATGATGAAATTCTTTCGGGAATGAAGCGTAAGTATACTGTAGAAGATTATAAGACGATCATTAATAAAATTATCACGCGTTTTCCAAACGCTGGAATTGGAGCAGATGTAATCTGTGGTTTCCCTGGAGAAACTGATGAGCAATTCCAAGATACTTTTAACCTTTTAAAAGAGTTACCAATCACTCACTTCCATGTGTTTCCATATTCTAAAAGAAAGAATACAGTTGCTGCACGTATGGAAGACCATATTCAGCACCCAGTAAAAAAGAGTCGTGTAAAGACTCTTATGATGCTTGGAGATGCTAAGCTAAATATGTTCTCTGAAGACTATATCGGAGAGACATCTCAAGTTCTTTTTGAAAAGAAAGACAAACAAGGCCTATGGGAAGGTTACACTTCAAACTTTATTCGCGTTAAGGTTGCACATGATGGTGATTTAAAGAATCAAATCCATCAAGTTCGCTTAATTGAGTTTAAAGAGAATAAGGTTTTTGCTGAGTTATGCTAGATGCTGCGGCGCTCACGATTTTTTTGACAATTAATTAACAATTAAAAACGTTTTCCTAACACAACTTGAACACTCAGGTGGATGAATTTTTATATTCTAGTTTTGTCAGTAGGAAACAAGGTTGGCAAGCCTTAGAATTTTTTGTTCTGCTTTTAAAAAACTCCACTTGCCGATTTTAATTTCTCAAGTCCCTCTCTGAATCTGAAGAAGTGTCTTACTGGCGAAAATCTTTGTGCTACTGCGTACATCTCTCTCTCCCGCTGTAGCACAAGGGCTTTATAAATTATAAATCCATCACGCTTATTAGAAGATGCGATTGAGCATATACCACACACAATCTATGAGTAGCTTTGAATTAGGCACTCGCCTCAATGATGGTTTTCTGCGACGGCCATCTCAAAAAAACCGACACAAGATGGATATAGGCCCCGAGGTAACTCAGGGCCGAAGTTCTATTTTAAATTTAGAAGTATTCTTTTAGAAATTTGATTTCAGATCTTTCTGGACCAAAAGCAATGATCCCTACAGGGATTTGAATCGCTTCTTCGATAAGAGCAATATAGTCTTTAACTTCTTGTGATAGCTCACCTTTGAAGTCATCGTTAAAGCCGGGTACTTCTTTTAGGATTGGCTTAACCTTTGCAAGATCAATTCCCGGATAAGCACAATCGATCGTACGACCTTCGTACTCATATCCTGTACAAACTTTTAGAGGTCCCATCTCACTTAGAACATCTAATTTTGTTAAAGCGATAGAAGTTAGGTTAGAGCATTTAACAGAGTATTTTAGAAGAGGGAGGTCAAGCCATCCACATCTTCTCTTACGACCTGTTGTCGCTCCAAACTCGCCACCTTTTGTTTGAATATCATCTCCCATTTGATCAAATAATTCAGTAGGGAATGGGCCTTCTCCAACTCTTGTTGTGTAGGCTTTTGTAATTCCTAGTACTTCTTCGACTGTTCCACCAGGAAGACCTGCTCCTGAGTAAATACCTGCATAAGCAGTAGAAGAAGATGTTACGAATGGGTATGAACCAAAGTCGATATCAAGTAGAACACCTTGTGCACCTTCAAAAAGAATTTTCTTTCCAGCGCGTTTTGCCTCATCAAGGAAGCTGAAAGTGTCACAAACAAATGGTTCAATTTCTTTTGCAAGAGTCATTAGTCTTTCAACTTCTTCCTCTACACTTGGAAATTCACATTCATATAATTTAGTGAATAATGTTTCTTTTTCTAAAAGGTTTGCTTTCAATTTCTCTGTAAGGACTTCTTTGTTAAAAAGATCTTTTACTTTGATACCCTTGCGTGAAATTTTATCTTCGTATGCAGGACCAATTCCTTTTCCTGTCGTTCCAATTTTGACAGGGCCCTTTGCTTCACGTTGACCGTCAAGAAGGCGGTTGTAGTAAGTGATAACAGAAGTGTTAGAAGATATCTTTAGTTTTTCAGGAGAAACAGTTAGACCAGAATTTTTTACATTTTCTATTTCTTTAGAAAATGCTTCTGGATCAAGTACAACACCGTGACCAATAACTGATACACAGTGATCGTGTAAAATACCTGAAGGGATTAGGTGAAGAACAACTTTTTTTGTTCCAACGATGATCGTGTGACCAGCGTTGTTTCCACCTTGGTAGCGAACAACAACGTCGCATTTAAGACCAAGTAGATCTGTGATTTTACCTTTTCCTTCGTCTCCCCATTGAGAACCAATAATCGCAAGTGATTTCATAATTAAGCTTTAACCTCGTGTAGTAAATTATCGTTTAAAAAGAATTCTTTCAGTTGATTTACGGCCATCTCTCCAACTCTTAATTGAGCTTCATCAGTTGAAGCTCCTAGGTGTGGAGTTAGAACAAGATTAGGAATCTTACGAAGAGGTGAGTCTTCTTCAAGTGGCTCAGTTGCGAAAACATCAAAGCCTGCTGCTTTAAATTTCTTTTCCATAAGAGCAACAGCTAAGTCTTGCTCATTAACAATTCCACCACGAGATGCATTTACTAGAATTGCATGTGGTTTCATTTTATTAAATAGATCCTTGTTTACCATTCCTCTTGTTGCATCCATTAAAGGAGTGTGAAGTGTAATAATGTCACAAGTCTCAAAAATTTCTTCGACAGTATTTGCTTTAGTAACATAATCAAGATCACTCGATTCACAGAATGGATCAAAGAACTTAACTTGTGGCTCAAATCCTTGAAGACGTTTTGCAACGATCTTTCCAATTTGACCAAAACCAACGATACCAACTTTCTTATTTGCTAGTTCATTACCTGTGTACTTAGACTTGTCCCATCCGCCGTTTTTCATTGTTGCGTCTGCGGCAGCTGTATGTCTTAGAACTGTCATCATAAGTGCGATAGCATGTTCAGCTGCTGAGTTATTATTAGCGCCTGGAGTGTTTGAAACTTTAACTCCACGCTCACCACATTTAACTTTATCGATATTATCTGTTCCCGCACCTGCACGGATTACATATTTAAGATTTGGAGCAAGTTCAAGATATTCTTCTCCAATCGTAGTTGATGATCTAATAACAAGAGCACTTGCTTTTGGTAGTAGTTCTTTGATCTCGTCTTGAGATAATTTTGGTTTTGGGTGAACTTCTAATTCGCTGATAGCTTGTAGAGATGCAAAAACTTCTGCATCCATTCCATCACAAACGACGATAAATGGTTTCACTCAGGCCTCCATGGATTTTTTAAGTTTTTCTTGTATTGCGATTATAGAACGCAACTTGCTACATGTAACCCTTAATATTAGAAACTTTTTGTAAGTTGCTATTTAGTTTTTCGTTAACCATAATTATCATGATGCAAAAATTTAAAAAATTATTAGTATTACTTATATTCACGCAATTGTTTGTATCAGCATCTCTTGCTTCCTATATTCCTGAGGGCTACTTCGTTGGTCATGAGGATATGATTAGGAATTATCAGATAACTCAGGAATATTCTAAGGGTGATTTTGAGGCGTATATCATGGCCCAAAATCCTAGTGCTTCTGAGAAAGAAGCCACTCTCATTACAGATCGAGTCATTGAGGTCGCAGAGCTATTTGGGGTTGATGCAAAGCTATTTCTGGCATTGATCCGTATGGAGTCTAATTTTGTACGAGATGCTATTTCTCCAACAGGAGCAGTAGGGTTAACACAGTTTACATCCATTGGAGCGCAAGAAGTTTCCGATCAACTTGGTCAAAGAGGCCCTGATTACGCAAATCTACAAAATACACTTTATTTAAATAATACTCTTTCTGACGAAATTCCTGAATGGACACACTTGTGGCTTCGAGAGAGAACATGGGCAGAGCAGAAGCTCCTATTTTTACATGATCTTGATCTATCCCTAGTTTATGGCGCTATCCTTTTAAAGGTTTATTTGGCCAAGAATTACCAAGATGATCTCATGACAAATTATTATGAGGCGTTGGTTGATTACAATGGTGAGCCTGGAGAGAGAAAATTTTGGTATGCCCGCACAATCTTAAAGTTTTACGATGAAATCTAAACTTATTCGTGCTAAAAATTCTTTATGAAAAATATTCAAGTAATTAAAGCCGATATTACAACTTTAGATGTTGATGCCATTGTTAACGCAGCCAATAGTGAATTAAAAGCTGGTGGTGGAGTTGATGGTGCAATCCATGCAGCCTGTGGTCAGGAATTAGCTGATGAACTTAAGGAAGTGGGGGGTTGCCCTGTCGGAGAAGCAAGACTGACTAAGGCATATAATATCCCTGCTGAATTTATCATTCACGCCGTTGGCCCAAAATGGGAAGGTGGAGGAAATGGTGAATCTGATTTACTTGAGAAGTGCTATATCTACGCACTTTCACTTGCTCTAGAAAACGAATGTAAGTCTGTTGCCTTTCCATGTATCTCAACGGGAATCTTTGGCTATCCAAAAATTGAAGCTGCCATTACTGCAACTTCGGCCGTAAAAAGTTTTGATGCTATTGAAGAATTTGATGATGTAATCTTCTGCTGCTTCGACGATGAAAGCTACGAGATCTATAAAACAATTCTGTAGCCTCTACAAAAGAGTGATCTCTTAATAACACTTGAGTTTATTTACTCTTCTTCATTTTAGAATTTCTGTGAACGACTGATATGATACTTATCAAGAGGCACAATCATGAAGAAACGAAAAGTGTTCACTTATTTATTCCCACTATTGGCCATTGTTATTCTTGTGGCCTGTCTAGGTCGAGGCCACAATCTTAGAAAAATAAGAAGTGAGATGATTTCAGATCAATCTTTAAATGTAGGTACAAGGGCGCCGGCCAGTACATTTGTTGAAGGTGAGGAGGAAGTTGTTATTGGAAACTTCTTTGATATCACTCAAAAAAATTCTCTCGATGATACAGTCGGATTTATTCAAGAAGGGAATTGGTTTCAGGACACCCTAAAAGGATATCAGGGAAGTATAAGTCGCTACACCAATGATCCTGGCGCTAGGGCCATCTATGTCACAGATCTTTTGGGCGATTCGACCTATTGTATTTGGTACTACAGAGTGCCATCAATGAATGCTACAGATAATGCAATTATAGATATCTTTGATGGTGTTGAAGAAATTGGATTGGCCAACTTTAGTCTAAGACTTCAAAGTAGTGAAAAGGGACTTTATCCATTGGGTGAGTTCTCGTTTACTTCAGGACAGGAGAGTCGTGTGATTCTTTCAAAAGGTGCTGAGGATCCACTACTTCTAAGGGCCGATGAAGTAGTTTTCAAAAAGCTTGGTGATTATGAAGACTGTCAGGGAATAATTTATAAAGACCTCGATGAGAGTGCAACGATAATGTCCAAGGCTGTTGATCAGAAAACTTTTAAAGGAACAGATGGCTACCGTGAATACGGCGATTGGGTAAATAGTAAGCTTAAAGGTGCTGATGGAAATATTGTTCGAATGAGTGAAGATGAATATGCTTATTCAACTTATAACTTCATGCCTAGTAGAACAAATTATTGCTTACAAGTTTATCGACCTACGATTGTAGGGGCCCTATCAAATGTTAAAGTGAGTATCTTTCAAGAAGATGTGGAAATCTTTTCGACTTTTGTTAGTTATAATATGCAAAGTAGCAAGAGTGGTTGGGTAAACCTAGGAAAGCACGAGGTTGAGGCAGATAAAGTTGTTACGGTAATTTTTGAAAGAGACCCTCTCGACATCGGCTTATTACTAAGTGATGCCGTGAGGTTTATTCAATTATCTAAAGATCAAAGTTGTGATTAAACAAGTAAGTGGTAAGTAATAAAAGCACCACCATAAGCAAGAACTGTCATATACCCAAACATTAGGAAGACATGTCCCCAACCATCTGTTTCTCTTCGAACAATCCCAAGTGTTGAGATACATTGCATTGCAAAGGCAAAGAAGATTAGAAGAGACCAGGCCACGGCCGTATTAAATACTGGCTTATTTGTTTCTGGGTCAATCTCAGCTCTTAGTCTTTCTCTTAGAGTTGTTGATTCTTCATCGACATCACCTAGAGCATAAATTGTTCCAAGTGTTGATACGAATAGCTCACGTGCACCCATGGCAACAGTGATTCCAACTCCCATCTTCCAGTTGTATCCAAGTGGCTTAATAACTGGTTCAATTAATTTTCCAAATTGGCCAATAGTTGAGTACTCTAGAGAAATTGCAGCGGACTCTGCCTCTGACTTTCCAATAAGCAGTTCTTCAGCTGGTTTTGGGAAAGTCGAAAGAAACCAAATTACCATTGAAAGACCTAAGATGATTGTTCCGGCCTTCTTTAAAAATACTCTTCCTTTGAAGATCATCGCCTTAAAAGCGGGCTTAAGAGTAGGCATCTGATAAAGAGGTAATTCAATAATAAATGAAGTCGTACTTCCCTTATAAAGAGTTAGCCTAAAGATTTTTGCAATAATAAGTGCAACAATACTTCCTAGGAAATAAAGGAAGAAAAATGCTAAGGCTTGAGAATTGAAAATTCCAAATACAGTTTTTTCAGGAACAAAAGTTCCAATAAGAAGAATATAAACTGGCAGTCTTGCCGAGCATGTAATGAGTGGAATCGTCATTAATGTTGCAAGTCTTTCTTTTTTATCTGAAATCGTTCTTGTTGCCATAATCGCTGGAACAGAACAAGCAAACCCCGAAAGATATGGTAGGAACGCTTTTCCATTTAAGCCAAAATATGACATGGCCTTATCTGTAATGATTGAAGCACGTGAAATATATCCACTTTGCTCAAGAAGACTTAGAAGGAAGAAGAGAATCATAATTTGTGGAAGGAAGATTACAACTCCACCAACACCTGCAATGATTCCGTCAACAATAAAACTATTTAGCATACCTTGCGGAAGAATAGCTGCAACGTATTCTCCGAATGCACCAACACCACCATCAATGAGATCCATTGCCGGACCTGCCCAAGTATAAATTGAATGGAAGATTAAGTAGAAAATTGCCAAGAAGATAACACCACCTAAGAAAGGGTGAAGAACAAAGTGGTCAATTTTATTTGAAAGTTGAATCAGGCTCTTATTTTTTCCAATCGCATATGATGCTTTTAGGTCTCTTGCTTTTCTTTGATACTTTTCAATTTGAGAAAGGGCAGAAACTTCATTTTGAAGCTCAACAAATTGATCTTCTTCAAAGCTCACATTAAATGGATTGTATTCCGTTGATTCATTTGAAAGTTTTATTTTATTAGTTGGAAGGAGAATTTCACTTGAAGAGTTTTCTCTTAAGAAGTTTTCAAGTGTTGCTCCACTGTCTCTCATTGTAGAGAACTTAATATAAGGAACACCAATGTGTTCGCCAATTTTATCAAAATCGTAATTCTTTGTTACATCAAGATCATACTTATTGAAGATGATTTTAATCTTGCCTCCAAAGAGTTCTTTAACAGCAAGTGCAAGAGATAGAGAAGAGTCCAGGCGAGCACAATCAACAACACAAACAATATCGTGAAATTCTGTAACTTGATTATTTCTTCCGATTAAAGTGGAAACTGTTACTGCTTCATCAATTGAAGATGGAACAAGTGAATAAATCCCTGGAAGGTCAACTACTGCTAACTTTTCTTCATGACGAGCATTAGAAATAAGACCCGCTGTGGCCGTATCAACAGTAATTCCATTGTAGTTTGCAACCTTACGATTCGCTCCAGAAAGGATATTGAAAATCGCCGACTTCCCTGAGTTTGCAGGGCCAATAAGTAAAATTTTTCTCATTAATTTAATTCCTCAACATTGATGAGACTAGCTTCGCTTAAACGAAGGGCAACTGTTTCACCATCTGTTAATCTAAGAGTAAGAGGAGAGCCTAAGAATGAAGGAGCGATAACTTGAATTGCATCACCTGGAAGAATCCCAAGTCCTGTCATAATTGTCTTATGTTTAAGTCCTTTATCAAATGATAGGATCTTAACATTTACGCCTTTTTTAACCTTCGATAAAACCATATTTAACTCCATTCGTCTCAATGGGCTTACTATAGTTTTATTAGTCAAACTTGTCTAGGAACACTTTACTGATATGAACCATGTTTACACAGTGAGTTAGTCGCGATAGAAGGCGTCGGTAAAGTGTGCAATGAGTGAATCAAGAACGTGTTCACCAAGAGTAAGCTGTCGATACTTCACTCCAGTGAGGTCGAAGATGCGACGAGAGATACGATTTGACTCAGTACCTGAATGTTTATCTTGTAAGTATACGATTTCTTTAATCTTTGAAGAAGCAAGAAGCTTGGCACACTCATGACAAGGAAATAGTGTCACGTAACATCTAGCGCCATATAATTTGTGATTTGAGTGAAGAATTGCATTGGCCTCGGCGTGAACAACGTATCCATACTTTTGTTGCTCGAGAGGGAGAGTTCTCTCTTTTCCCCAAGGAAGTTTTGTTTCATCAATTCCCGCAACAAAGCCGTTGTAACCAAAAGTTATTTGATGGTTATTATCATCAACAAAAACACATCCTACTTTTGTGGCCGGATCCTTACTCTTGAAACTTGCCATAATAGCCTGAAGCATAAAGTATTCGTCCCAATTTACGGCACTCTTTGTATTGATGTGATTAATCGACTTTTCCAACTCTGTTTTCATGGCAGCAAGATTAGTTAATTATCCTTCACTTGGCAACTACTGGAAGCTTGTTAAGTCAGATAGGGTGGTGCAAAATATTGGAATGACAAGAGAACACAGGAAGAATTTTTTACTATCCTCTATTAAGATGGCCGTTGCAACTTTATCAAGTCGTGTATTGGGTTTTGCTAGAGAAATTTTAATGGCCAAACTTTTTGGTGCTTCGGGGCTTACTGATGCCTATCAAATTGCTTTTCGTATTCCGAATATGTTGCGTGACTTATTTGCAGAAGGTTCTTTCTCATCTGCCTTTGTCCCAATATTTACTTCGGCCAAAAAAGATGGCGATGAACACGCTCGCAAGCTCCTATGGTCAATGGCCATTGTCTTACTAGCTATCACTTCGATTGTTTGTTTACTGATTTTTATCTTTGCTCCACAAATCATTCAAGTATTAACAAATGAGCTTTTTACTTCTGATGTAAATCGATTTGAATTATCTGTATTGTTAACAAGAATGATGTCACCTTTCTTAGCATTCGTTTCTGTGGCCGCACTTTTTATGGGAGTTCTTAACACTTATAAAATGTTCTTTGCTCCTGCGATGGCACCAGCTGTTTTTAATATCATTATGATCATTGCGATGGTGACATTACCAAAGTACTTAGAAGCAAAGAATCTTCATCCGATTATTTCTTTAGGAATAGGGGTTCTTGTTGGTGGATTTTTTCAGATGCTTATTCAAGTACCGATGCTATTTTCAAAAGGACTTGTAAAGGTTGATGGTATTGATCTTTTTTCAAGTGATGTAAAAGAAATTTTAAAACGAATGAGTATTGGAACAATAGGTGTTGCTGCAACTCAGATCAATCTTTTGGTTTCAACTTTCTTAGCTACAGGTACAGTTGTTGGAGCTGTTTCTTGGCTACAATATGCTTTTCGATTATTTCAATTCCCTGTAGGAATTTTAGGTGTTTCGATTGGAAATTCCAATCTCGTTTACTTCTCTGAACTTTGGAGGGGAGGCAAGGAAGACGAAGCAAAGGCAGCACTTCAAACAAGTTATATAACAAGTCTTTTTGTTCTTATGCCAGCAATGGCCTTAATGTTTGCACTTGCCCAGGACTGCGTTGCAATTTCTTTTCAGCGTGGAGCCTTCGGTCTTGATGATACTAAGATGGTAACAGAAGCACTTTATGCTTATTTATTTGGACTTCCATTTTATGGACTCTATAAGGTGTTTTCTCCGAGTTTTTACACATTAGATAAACCAAAGATTCCTGTAATTATCTCTTCGATTGCTGTTGGAATTAATATTGTCTTCTGTTTTTCACTTGTTGGTACATACGGTTTTAAAATTCTTGCTATGGGGACATCTGTATCGATGATTTTTATCATCCTTGTTCAGTCGATTCTATTATTTAAATTACTAGATTTAAGGCTTAATTTCTTCTTCCCGCTAAGATTTTTTAAAATTGGTTTAAGCTCACTATTGGCCTTTTATGCTACACAATATGTACGTGGCCACTTCCCAAATAATATTTTTTCGACTCTTGATAATCTCGCGGCCTTCGTTACTGCAGCGTGTGCAGGTGCTATTGCTTATGTTATTGTGCTAAGTGTCTTAGGGGATTATGTTTTAATTCAGCGCTTCTTAAATAAGATAATCCGCCGAAATTAGAATGGAAGTAATCATAAATTCTCTTGCTTGATGAGAGGCAAGTCGTTAAACTTAAAGAGATTACACATTTGGAGCAGTAAATGAGAACTAGTTTTGAAACACTCGAAAATTTAGCGAGTCATACAATTAATACACTTAAGGAAAAGGGTGTTATTGAATTCGATATTGCAAATCGTGAGAAGCTTATTGAATCAATGGCCACTGAATTTGGTGTATGTCTAGCAACTGATGAAGATATTCGCGATCAGGCTATCGAAGAAGTTGAAGAGAAGATGGGTGTAGATAATATGCCTGAAGACGTAACAGAGTCTGAAATGTTCAACCATGCTCGTAAAGAAATTATTAAGTCATTTAGTGGTGAAAATATTGGTGGTCTTTACTTAGTAGAGTCACTACATAATATTGCAAATCGTATGACTGCATTTTTAATTGATTGTGAATTCATTGATGATGTTTTTGGAACTGATGAAGAAATTCACAACTTCCTAGTACAGAATATTAGAACATTTAAGACTAGATAATAAAAAAGCTCCTTAAGGAGCTTTTTTTATTTCTTTTTAATATTGTGTAGCGACTGTTCGAAAAACGGACCTTCAAGCAAACCATTTAGAACCGAACTCTCACTTTCTAAAATGACAATACCATCATCAGTTTTTAGTAGAGCAGCATCGTAGTAGACACGAAGCTCATGTCCTTTTGTGGCCGTTCCTTCAACTCTTAGAGTTTCTATTCCTTGCTCATATAATTTCTCGAAAGATTTAGGCTCGTGGATAATTGTTGTATCTTTATCAAAGACGAGTTCATTATTAATAGCGAGCTCTTCAAATGCCGATTGTAAATCTGAATAGTTTTTATTAGTGAAGCTAAAGCGCGATTGCCACTCGTAGCGAGTATCAGTTCTTTCAAATATTTTTAATTCAGATTCATCTGTCGTTAGAGTCCACCAAGGGGGAATTGGAATTTCAAGCCCGTGAAAAGGGAAGCTGATAGCATTCTTTAAGGCGACTTTTTTTTCACCTTTAATAACAAATGCTGCATAAGTAGCAAAAATTAAAATGCAAATGAGGATGATCCACCAAAAAATATTACTCATAATCCGCAATTTATCCCTAATTTTTGGCTTCGTAAACGTAATATTAATCAGTTAAATCAATACTTTATAGAAAAAGTCGATAGTTTACTCAAGTTTCATTCATAAAGTGTCGTTAAGTAGTTGAGGATTGTTAAAGTTTTTATGGAGAAAACTATGAAGTTAAGACTTATTGGCACGAAAAGCATCTTATTGGCGATGATGATGCTAAATACATATGCTGAGATCGACATCAGTGATTGTATCTATTTAAGAGACAATGGCTATGAAGATGATGCTCAGGCATGTGTGACAAGAGCATCTCGTGGAAGCTCTGGAAGTAATGACTTCTGTGTCGATTGTTTACCTAAACTTCCTGAAAGAAATGAGTGGGCCGAAGTTGCAAAAGTTGCAATTCCTTCACTTGCAGCAATGGGGAGTGTTTTTTTCGCCACTAAACACCAAGCTGATTCTCAAGAGTCATGGGCAAATGCTTATGAAAATGGAATTAAATCATGCCACGGTCAAATCGATGGCTATTTAGATTATAACCTTGAAAGGGGTGCAAACCCAATTCTTCCAAAAGAGCAAACTTCAATGCTTAATTCTTGTAACGGTTACGGCTACGGTATGTACGCTGGTGGACTTGGTCTTACTGGTGGAACTTTTGGTGGAGTTGGTAACGGTTGGCTAGGTCAAGGTTACACTTCAGGATTCCTAGGTGGAATGGGTGGACCAAACTTTGGTGGAAATATCTATGGCAATGCCGGTTGGGGCATGGGTAATGGAATGGGGATGGGCAATGGCTTTGGTGGAAACTACCAAGCGAATGTTTATATGAACCCATTAGGTTCTCTTGCAGGTTCGGCACTTGCTGGACTTCTAACAGGTGGTAATGCTGGATTTGGTGTAAATATCAACGGCGGAATGGGCATGGGTGGACACCCAGGAATGTACCCAGGAAATATCTATGGTGGAATGTACCCTGGATTCGGAATGAACACGGGATTCGGAATGGGTATGGGTGGATACCCATACGGAACAGGTTTTGGAACTGGCTTTGGTGCTAATTTTGGCATGGGAATGGGCAATGGTTTTGGAATGGGCAATGGTTTCGGAATGGGCAACGGTTTCGGACTTAATACTGGTTTAAATTTTGGACTAAATATTGGTAGCACTGGTGCGTTCCCAGGAATGAATACTGGCGCAGGTTGGGGGATGTACCCTGGATCTGGCTGGGGAATGTATCCTGGAACAGGTATTAATGCTGGTTTCAACCTTGGTTGGGGTGTTAATGGCGTAGGTAATGGTAACTGGGGTAATGGTGGAGTTTATCCAACATATCCAGGTCCTGGAAACGGTGGAGTTATCTCTGGCGGTTGGGGCGTCAATGGCGGTGGAAACGGCAATTGGGGTGTTAACGGCGGTTGGGCCAATGGCGGCGGAAACCCTGCATGTATGTGTATTTCAGCACCATGTGCTTGTGGAAATACTTTTCCTGGTGGAAATGGAAATATTAATGGCGGATGGGGAGTCAACGGAGGTTGGGGAACTGGCGCTAATAATGGTTGGGGTGTTAACGGAAACGCTGGTTGGGGAGTCAACGGTGGAAACGGTTGGGGCCTAAATGGTAATGCTAACGGAGGTTGGGGTGCCAACGGAAACTGGGGAGCAAATGGAAACTATAATAATGGTTATCAAGCACAACAGTTCCAGAGCTACATCAACGGACTTCAAGGACAAGCTGTTGCTCAAGGTAATTATCAAAACCAAGCGAACGTAATGTATGCTAACCAAGCTCTGTATCAGAACTTACAAAATGCTCAACAAAATATTTATGCAAATTCGTATAATGGTTATTACAACTCTGGTACTAACTTTGGATCAATGGCCGGAGGGGCCCTTAATGGTCAATTTAGTGTCGGAATTGGTGGAAGTGCGGGAATGAATTGGAATTAAAAAATAATTTCAAGAGAGATGAGAGATAAAAAGAAAGCCTCCTGTATGGGAGGCTTTTTTATAAAAAAAATAGCGCTAGTGGCGAACCGATAAACCTAAAGGTTTCTCTCTCGAATACTATGTGCACCGAATAGGGGCGCACAAATAAAAAAAGAGGCTATCTGCCTCTTTTGTTATTTGTTATGCATAAGTATTTTAATTGAACCTCTGAAGAGTACTTCGATTTTATTAGCATCGAGACTCTTTTCAACAAGCCCTGGCCCAAAAGTTGGGTGAGCAAGTATGTCACCAACTTCAAATTTGTGACGAATATTATATGCAATAGGTTCACCTTCTAATTTTTGAAGCGCGTTTTCCCAAACATTAATAATTTTATCTTCAGTTGAAATTCTTTTTTTCGCAGGAGCTTTGCGACGAGTAGCACTTGGAGATGCTACCTTTTTTGGCTTGTATGCATGAGTTGCTTTACAAGTATTACACAGAACTTTGTATGGAGTATCTGCGTCTTTCATTGCTACAATTAAATGAGCAAGATCTAACTTACATTTGCTACAATATGTTACAATTTCCTTACCAACACCTAGTTTTGACATATTCTCTCTTCCTTTTGCTTAATTAGGTCAATTTAATGGCGAATAGGATTAAAGTAAAGAGAATAAAAGGTAATATGTAGATAATTATAATGAAGAAAAATACTTTAGCACTGCTGGAAAAAGCAAAACATTTACCGACAAAATCTGGATGCTATTTAATGAAGCGAAAGCGCGCTGGCATCGAAGAAATTCTTTATATTGGAAAGGCGAAAAACCTTCGTAGTCGAGTGTCTAGCTATTTTAATAGTTCTGAAAAATCACCAAAGACTCAAATTCTTGTCTCTCATATTCAAGACTTCGACTTTATAATGACTAAGACAGATGCAGAAGCATATATCTTAGAAAATAACCTTATTAAAAAGCATATTCCTAAGTATAACATCCAACTTAAAGACGATAAAAGTTATCCTTATATTCAAGTCGATATGAATGAAAAATTTCCACGACTTGTTTATACGAGAAGACCAAAGAGAAAGAAGAAGATTAAATTATTCGGCCCTTTTACAACGGGAAGTAACATCTTAAAAATTTCTAGAATTCTAACAAAGTCTTTTACTTTACGAGACTGTTCGATTGAAGAAATGAGAAAGAGGAAGCGCCCGTGTCTAATTTATCAAATGAAGCAATGTTCGGCTCCTTGTGTGGATTATATTTCTGAAAAAGATTATTTTAATGATCTTAACTACGTTATCAATTTCTTTGAAGGCCAAAGTCGTAATGTCTTAAAAATTTTAGAAGAGAGGATGTTTGAAGCTGCTGAAAGTGAGCACTTTGAAAGGGCCGCTGAAATACGAGATAGTATCGAAGAGTTAAAACAATTCTCATTAAGTTATGAAAAGCAAAATGTGGAACTTACCACTGAAAAAGACTTTGATATTGTTGCCTACCATGTTGGTGAATTAGAAATTGATATTTCAATTTATATGATGAGATCTGGAATCCTTCTTGGTCATAAAAACTATCACTTTGGAAAAGGTGATAGTGAGAATGAAAATCACGAGCTTTTTCAAACCTTCTTATTTCAATACTATTCAAATACAAAAGAGAAGCTACCAAGTCGTATTTATATTGATGAGAAAAAAGCTGATCTTTCAATGATTAGTGAAGCATTTAACGAAGTACTCGATCAAGAAGTCGAAGTTCAAAAGCCAATTGGGAAGATGAAAACTCTTTATGAGTTAACTCTTGATCATGCAAGAGAGCATCAACGCTTTAGAGTTAAAAATCTTGATGGACCATGGATTGGTTTAAATAAATTAAAAGAACTTTTAAATCTAAAAGAAACTCCTAAAATTCTTGAGTGTTTCGACGTTGCCATTTGGCAAGGAAAGTCTCCAACAGCATCGCAAATTGTTTTTCGTGATGGAAAACCGGATAAGACTCAATATCGCTATTATCACTTAGAAGAAAGGCCAGAGGGCAATAACGATTTTGCCATGATGAGGGAAGTTTTAGCGAGAAGACTTAAGAAAGGAAAGCTTCCAGATGTCTTCATTGTTGATGGTGGGAAGGGACAAGTTTCAAGTTTTCTTGCAGTTCTAGAAGATTTTGAACTTGATATTCCTGTCGTGGGAATTGCTAAAATTAAAACGAGCAAACAAGACTCTTTTAGAGATAAGGAAGTTTCAAGTTCAGACGAACGTCTTATTATTCCTAATCGAATTAATCCTTATATCTTAAAAAAGACACCGTCTCTAATGAGAATTGTTGTGCAAATGAGGGATGAGGCCCACAGGTTTTCGAGAAAGCTTCATCATAAGAAGGAGAGAGATCGTATTTTTACTTCGTGGTTTGATGATATTGAAGGAGTTGGTGAAAAGACTCTTAAAACAATTCATGAAAATATGGATTTAAATCTTAAAGAACTTTCGCAATTAAGTGTGATTGAAATAAGTCACAAGTTGGATATAAAAGAAGGGCTTGCTGAGAGAATCCATGCCAAGCTTATGGCCGAATTCCCTCAGAAATAACTGTCTAGTTAAGGTGGTGGATTTTTTTACGATTGCCGTGCCCGCAATCAGTACATCTCGAATTCTCGTGTATGTACAAGTTTTTATAATCCGATAGGTGTGTGTGAACCATTTTAGAGCCACAAACAGGACAATCATTTAAAACCTTATGTACTTGATCGGCATCACCAAATAACTCTTCAAAGTTTTCAAATTGGAAATCTGGATCGAATGACATTGTAGCAACTCCTTTAAATATTAATTACCACTGGGGATTTGAGATTGTGCAGAGTGTCCCAAGCAGTGGATGTAGTTGATTTATCGGCGGCTTAACAATGTTCTGAAATTTATGCTTTTTTTTTTAAAGACTTAGGGATATTTTACCCATAGGAAATAAAGTAATGGCGCAATTTTTAACCAAATTAACTAAAGATTTTAATAATATTTTAAAAGTCTCACGTGATGAGAAGCCGAATTACTGTGCCAAGTTATTTGAAAACACTCTTTGGTATCCTAAGTTAAAAGAGAGCAAACTTACTGCTAGCAAGGCTTCTTCGGATGAACCTAGGGCCACACAAGTTGATTCTAAGCCGATTGTGGCCGCAGCTCAGCAAGAAGTTGCCAGAGCTGAAGAAACAGTCACAGCTCCAAAAATAGAAGTTCCTGTGGCACCTCAAAAGAGAAAGATTGATATTGCTGCCGCTTCAAATCCTAGTGAATCGACTCACACTCTGAAAGTTAATGATGATATAAATAAATTCCTTTCACAATATAATACATCTTGGAATCTTGAAACAATTCCTGGCTATCAGGATTATCAAGGCGAGGTAGATATTATCTTTTTTGGCCTTGATGAAATTGAAGAAGGGGAGCTCCCTGATTTTCTACCTTTATCAATGATTGAATCAGATCAAGATATTATGGGACGTATGATTAAGGCCATGAAGATCTCAAGTGGCCGCTTTATTCGTGTACCATTTATTAAAAAAGATGCCCGCGAGTTCCTCTTTACATGTTGTGCTCACTTTAAACCAAGATTACTCATTAGCCTTGGGGCTGCCGCAACAAATCTATGTTTAAATAAACGTGTTCGTCTTGCAAATGTTCACGGAGACTTCCATTCAGTTCAAATAGAAGTTGATGGAAATGCTCAGTTAATCGATGTCATGCCTTTATTTCATCCTAAATTACTAGAGGTAAATGAGTCCATGAAGAAAACGGCGTGGACAGATATGCAAAAAGCGATAAAATTTCTCTCAAGTTGAGTAGCTTAGTAAAATCATATATCATTTTATTAGATAAGTTGCTGGGCAAGGATGCCGCACAAATCAGGACGATCTTCGTTGAGAAATTTATTTATCTCTTTCATAATACTTTCTTCATTGAATTCTCTGGCGAGAATTAGCCCATTAGATAATTTACGATCAGGACACACGATAAAAGTTAGAGTAGCAAAAGACCTTGATAACGTTATGCTTGAAGGTGTTGATCTGACACGAAAAGTTGTTGCAACAAGGAATCGTAAAAGTTTTAAGGGCTTTAAGAAAATAAAAGTAAATTGCCAAAATTTACAATCTGCCAAGTCTGTTAAACCTCAGTACTTGGCCTCTCTTACATCGCAAACAGGACTAATCAGTTTTGATCGCAAGCAATTCATGGGGCAGATGCATATTGTAACGAGTGCCGATGGAAATTCTTGTGACGTTGTTAATGAGATGGATCTTGATGACTATATTGCAACACTTCTTGCTAAAGAGATGAATGCTTCTTGGCCAATTGAGGCCCTTAAAGCTCAAGCCGTTGCTGCTCGTACATACGCTCTTCATCACATGATGATTTCTGGACTTAAAAATGACACTCTTTATGATTTAGAGAACTCTGAAAAGCATCAGGTTAATGGAACATTTAATGATGTGACAGCAAGTACACTTGAAGCTGCAAAAGATACAGCAGGTCTTGTTTTAACAAATGGTGAAGGTAACCTTGTTCCTGCTTTTTTTCATGCAAGTTGTGGGGGAACAACATTAATCCCTTCTGATGTTTGGAGAAATGATGTTCACGGTTATTCAACTGTGAAGTGTGATTACTGTCAGAAAAAGAAGAATTGGGATTCTAAAATTACAAAGCTTCGATTTAAAAAATTTTTAAACTGGGCAATGAAAAAAAATTACATTGAACAACAAAGTTTAAAAAAGAAATTATTCTTGTATCCAGATAAAAGAGATGAAAAAAATCTTTACGTACAAAATGGTGTAAAGAAGATCAAAATCAAAAAGAGTTTATTCCGTCGCTACTTTGGCCGTGTTGAATTTCCTTCAAATCATTTCTATATGGTAGATGTTGGTGGAGCAGGTCTTCACTTTGTAGGAAAGGGGAATGGTCACGGTGTTGGTTTATGTCAGGTTGGTTCTTTAGGGCTTGCTCAAAAAGGAAAGGGCCATCGTGAAATTCTGGCCCATTATTTTCCGAAATTAAATATCTTAAAACTTTATTAGTTTTTAAATCATTAAGGACATGGTGTTGAGAAAGTCACATTCATCATAACAGGTCCTAGTGTTCCTTGCATTGGCTGAGAGTACTGGAAAGGTGCTGCCGTAATTTGAAAGTGAGCAGCATCTATTGTTGCCGCTGGACAATTCGCTCCTGTTCCTAAACTCATTCCTGTACTTAGCTGTATTCCTTGAAGTCCACGATCATCACCAATGATTGGGAACCTATAATTTTGATATGTAAAGTAACGTGAGCAAAGTGAGAGGCGAACATTGTATCCTACAACAGAGTTTCCATTAAGAACCTTTGTCATAATAAGAATATCACCGAAGCTATTTACTCCAACGTGATGTTGGTTTGATTCATTAGGAAGCATTCCTTCTTGTAAAGGACCATAAACAGAGTCATTATTATAAGAATATCCAGATTGAATATTAGCTACAATCGTTGCGCGTCTTTGACCAATCTTAAGGTAGTTTCCATAGCTATCCATGTTGAATCGATCATTACCATATTGCTGACAACTAAAAGCTTGAGCATTTACGAGACTATCGAATAAGGCTTGTCCTTGTGAGTCCATTCCTGTTGAGCCTGTATTTGAACCACTTCCACCCGTACCCCAGCCAGAGTAGTAGCCACCACTACCCTTAGAGTCTTGTCCACAGCTTGTTACAAGCATCGAAGCAATTGTCACAACCATTAATAACTTAAACTTTTTCATAATATCCTCAAATATTAGTTTTCACGCTATTTCTTGTATCGGTGAAAATTTAGGATTTCTTTAGAGATTGATAAAATTAATTAAGAATTTTTTTAAATTACCCGAAATAGTAAGTAATTATGACAGCTTATGAACAAGTAAAAGAATCAACATTTAAGATTATTACAGGCTCCTTTAAAGACTTTAAAAAGGATGATCAGGCGAAGTTTCGTTTAAAGATGGGACTAATTTTTGCAGTCATACCTTTTATCTCAATTTTTGTGGGATTCATTCTTAATTGGATTCTTTTAAAATCAACAATCATTTATATTACAGCTTATCGAAAGGATATTGATTATATCATCGATTCTCTTATTTATGACTATCTACAAATTGGATTAATGGAAGCCTTACCATGGATGATTATTTCAATTGCCTTCTTATTGGTAGCAGGAATTGTTCTTGCTCAACTGATGCTAAGACCATTTGATGAGATTGCACAATACTGTTTGGACTTTCTTGGAGCTGAAGAAAAAGTTACGAATTTCGATGGAGAGTTTAAATCTGAGTTAAGATTGTTATCAAGTTTTAGTGATTGGTTCTTTACCACCACTTCGACGCTGCGAATGAGTGGAAAATTAACTCAAATTGAAGTTCCTTCTAAATACAAGAGGATACACAAACCGGTCTTTGAAACCATGTTTTTTGTCCATAAGAGTATTTATGTGGCCATTACTTGTATTTTGACTGGGATGATTATTTTAATTATCAATTACGCTCTCTTTGATGCTGTGATTTCTGTAGTTAACGAAATCTTTACCAATGGTAAATTTGCTAAAGATTACTTTAGTAACATGGCCTTAATTCAGGACGACATTGTTGGTATTACAATAATTATTAACATTGTTTCTTATGGCTTTTTCATGGCCTATCTTTATAACAAAGTTGCAACGCCAGCATTTGGTATTTTTGCGACGATGCGATCTTTCATTAGTGGACGATATACATCAAGAGTTCACCTTATCGGATACAAGTACGTTCGTCATCAGACGCGTGCCATCAACAAGTATTTGGACTATATGGAAAAAGAGTACTCAGTAAAAGATGATTGAGTATTTAACTTTGTTCAAGTAAAATCATAATAATAATTTGATGTGAAATTTGTTCATAATAACAAAAGGGATAGTAATGAAAAAAGCATTAGGCATTGTAATGTCATTAGTTTTACTTACGAGTTGTGTAGGTAAAGATGAAATCAAAAAAGCATTAAAAGATGATCCAACGATTTTAGCAGAAGCAATTAAAGCTAACCCTGCTGAAGTTATGGAAGCTCTTCAAGTTGCAGCTCAAAACGCAAAAGAAGCAATGGCGAAGAAAAGAGAAGAAGAGGAAAACAAAAAACTTCACGAGTTTATTGAAAACCCTCTTAAGCCAGAAATTAGATCAGATGAATCAGTTAGAGGTACTAAAGGTGGAATCATTACTCTAGTTGAATACTCTGACTTTCAGTGTCCTTACTGTACAAGAGGGTTTGATAATGTTGTTAAGCCAATGCTTGATAAGTACAAAGGTAAGGTTCAATTTGTTTACAAACACCTTCCACTTTCTTTCCACTCAGAAGCTAGAATTGCAGCGGCTTATTATGAAGCTGTAAGACTTCAATCAGAAGAGAAAGCATTTAAATTTCACGACATTCTTTTTACTCAAGAAGGTCAACAAAAACTTAGAAACCTAAAAGAAAAATACCTAAAGAAAACAGCGAAAGACTTAGGTGTTAATATGACTAAACTTGCTAAGGATGTTAAGTCAGATGCAGTTGAAAAAAGAATTGCTCAAGACGAAGCTGAAGCTAGAAAGTTTGATATTCAAGGGACTCCAGGTTTCGTAATTAATGGTGTACCAGTAAAAGGTGCTTACCCATTATCACACTTCGAAATGATTCTAGGTCTACTAAAAGAAAAAGGTAAACTAGATATTTAATCAGTGATCAAATTCAATTAAAATATGAAGGCCCACCATCGAGTGGGCCTTTTTATTTTTCCATGTTATAATATGATCATTGGAGGTTATTATGGTGAACTTCTTTGATCATAATCAGGTAAAAGTTAATAAAGAATTCTTTCGTGAAACGGCAAGACAAATTGATTATTCAATTGAAGATTTTCTTCATGATGATGTACCTCATTCTTTAGTTGAACAAAATGTTTTAAATACTGCATATATAAATCATCTAACATCTTTGTTAAAAATTAATTCAATTTTTGATTTGGCCCAAGAAGTTTTAGAGCTTGAAAGATGCTTAGAGAAGCTTTCTCATCGTCTTCCTATTGATATAAAGATTCCAACAATGGAAACTTTTTATCATCAACTCGGACCTGTTTTTATACAACTTTTTGTCGAAGTAAGAGACCTTGAAGATCATAAAGAACTTGAAGGAGAGTGGCTAAAAGCAGTGAGAATCGCACTAGAGGAAGAGATAGTAGTTTGGCAAGAAAAAAACTTAAAATAAGTGTAAAAATAAAAAAAATCTTTAAAAGTTAAAAAAAACGCTAAAAAGCCTTGTCAAAGCGTGTTTCAAACTTCATCCTACTTTTACAACAACTAAATAACTAACTATTTGGAGTTAAAATGAACAGAAAAGAACTTGTAGAAGCAATCTTAAAAAACAAAGAATTAAGCCACCTAACTAAGAAAGATGCAGATGCATTCGTATCAACTACTCTTGAAACAATCAAGAAAGCAGTTAAGAAAGGTGACGATGTTTCACTAATCGGTTTTGGTACTTTCACAAAAGTAAGAAGAGCAGCTAGAACTGGTATCAACCCAGCTACTGGTGAAAAAATCAAAATCAAAGCTAAGACACTTCCAAAATTCAAGCCAGGTAAAGCTTGGAAGGAAATGTTCTAATTTTTGTTTGAAATTAGTTTCATAATAAGAAGCCTCCCTTAGGGAGGCTTTCTTATTTCTAGAGGCATATTTTGCCTATCACACCCTGTCAGCGTCAAAAAAACGTCGACATTTTGACACCACCACTTTTTTACATTTCTCATAAAGTCTTAAAATTGCAAAATTAATGGGCAGAATCTTCCGGAACATACTTTACTATCTTGTAGAAAATGGCCGCTAGATGTATAATTTTTGACGAGGCACAGTTTTTAAAGGAATTTTTTTCTGTGTGAAGTAAAGGATTTATAGATTATGGCAGATGGAAGTGCTGACAATTCATATCAAGGAAGTGGAAAGAACCCTCTACTAACAGTAGCTCTACTACTGAATATCGTATTAATGGGTGTTATCGCTTACTTTCAATACCAAACTCATTTAAAGATTTCACAGCAATCGTCTGTGGAAGATATTGTTAAGGCCCAAATGGCCGAACAATCTCAAGATAAAGATGTTGTAACTACTGGTGAAGCACAAGAAGAGGAAGGAAAGTTATTTCCACTTGATAGCTTTACGGCCAACCTTGCACAAGGCGATGGGCCACAACGATACATTAGATTAAATGCTGTTCTTAAACTATCGCTTAATGCGAAAGAAGAGGAATACAAAGCAAGAAAGCCTCAAATTAGGGATTCAATCATTAGTATTTTGAACTCTAAGAGGCCAAATGATCTTCTTAAAGTACAAGGTAAGGAATACCTTAAAGAAGAGATCAAATCAGCTATTAACTCTTATTTAGTTGATGGAAAAGTTTTAGATGTTTACTACGTTGGTTTCCAGATCAACTAGTTAATATAAAGTTTTAAGTTTAATTTTTGGCAGGATGCCAAGATCATCAAATCCTAGGAGGGGAACGATGGCACAGGTTTTAAGTCAAGACGAAGTCGACGCTCTATTAAACGCTGTTAACGATGGTGACGCAGATGATTTTCTAGGTGAAGGTGGAGATTTCGATGATGAAGCTGAAGACGAAAATATTCAGCCCTATGACTTAACTAATCAAGACCGAGTCATTCGTGGGCGAATGCCTATTCTTGAAATCATCTACGAAAGATTCATTCGTTCATTTCGTGTATCACTTTCAAACTCTCTAAGAAAGATCTCGACTATTTCGATGATCTCAACAGATCTTTTAAAGTTTGGTGAGTTTGTAAACACACTTCCGATTCCTTCGTGTATGTGTATCATGAAATTTAACGAGCTAAGAGGTCCGGCACTATTAGTATTCGAATCAAAACTTGCTTATGCAATCATCGATTCTTACTTTGGTGGAACAGATCGTCCTTTCACAAAAATTGAAGGAAAAGAATTTACAGCGATTGAACTATCTTTCATGAGAAAGGTTATGGATATGGCCATTGCTGACCTTGAGGAAGCATGGGCACAAGTTCACCGTATTGATGCACAATACGTAAGAACTGAAATTAACTCACAATTCGTTGGTGTTGTTCCTCCATCAGATGTAATCATCGCAACAACTTTAGAAGTTGAATTCGAATCTGCTTCAGGAACAATTATGATCGTGGTTCCATACTCAACTATTGAGCCGATCAAGCAAAAACTTTCTTCAAATTACCAAACTGATAATGATATGGCCGATAGTATTTGGACAAGTGCTATGAATGAGCACATCAAAGATACTAAAGCCGAAATCGTTGTAAAACTTGGTGAAGCAGAGATGACTGTAGGAGACCTGCTTACTCTTCAAACTGGAGATATTATCCCTTTAAATCAAGAAGCTTCAAGTGAAGTAAAGGGAGCAATACAAGGTGTTGAGAAGTTAAGGTGTTTAATTGGTACATATAAAGGAAACAGAGCGGTGCAAGTTACACATGTTGATAAGACACCTAAAGTTTCTATGGATATTGATGTCGAATAATTAAGGGAGATATAGATGAGTGATCAAACAGAACTAAATAACCAAACACAAGGGCTTGAAAATTTCAATACTATGGAAGTTGAAAAACTTGCAGATGAAATCAGAGCTGGTGATGATGCAATCAATAAACTTAAGGTTCAAAACCTAGATTTTATCTTAGATATTCCTCTAAAGGTAACAGTTGAACTAGGTAGAACAGAAGTAATTATTAAAGACCTTCTTCAACTAGGACAAGGTTCGGTACTAGAACTTGATAAATTAGCTGGTGAGCCTCTAGAAATCCTAGTTAATGGAAAGTTAGTAGCAAAAGGTGAAGTTGTTGTTGTAAACGAAAAATTTGGTATTCGTTTAACAGATATCATTTCACCAATCGAGAGAATTGAAAATCTAAAGTAGTAGAAAAACGTAGGAACTAATTATGGCCAGACAACTTAAATTATTATTTTTAGCACTTTCACTTATTACGACGAATGCATTTGCTAGAGTTGAAGTAGGGAAGGTTAAGTTAACTAAAAATGGTTCAACAGGAGTTGTTACTGTTGGATTAAAAGGGAAGTTTGATACTACTCCTGAGTTAACAATTAAGGATGATATTATTCAAATTGCTCTTCAAGATGCAATCGTATGGCCAAAGATTGAGAAACAAGTATCTGTTAATGAAAAATTTGATACGAAGCTTCTAGCTTATCAATTTACTAAAGATGTTGCTCGAGTTCGTGCAATTCTCCCGTACGATATCAAGGGTAATGAAGATAAGGTAAGTTTAGAAGTAAGTGATAATGAAATTAAAATGTACTTTCCAATCACAACAAATAAAAAAGAAGTTGCAGTGACTAAAGCAGCTCCAGTTAAGAAAGCTCCTGTAAAGCAAAAGAGTGCAGAAGCTTATGATGAAAGCTACCTTGCAAAACTACTTAAAGATAAAGAAGAAGTATCAAAAAATAATAATAAGAATAACGTAAAGCTTGAAAAGACTAGTGAGTCTTTACTTGCTCTTGCCAAAGAGAAGAATGAGCAGATTGAAGATACTGTTAGCAATCTTTCTTCAGGTGTTGAAAAAGGTGGATTTCAGATGTCGACTTATATTTTTAAATTTATCGGCTTTTTTGCTCTATTTGCTGCAGGGATTTTCTTTTTAATGAACTTCTTTAGAAAGGGAATGTTAAAGAAGGGTGGATTAGGACTTTTCTCAAATGCAAAAATGGTTGAAGTTTTATCGACAACTTATCTTGCACCGAAAAGAAGCCTTCTTGTTGTTAGAGTACAAAAGCAAGTCTTTCTAATGGCACAATCTGAAAAAGGGATGGATTTCTTAACTGAAATTAAAGATACAACTGAGTTCTTTAAAGAAGGTGAGAAAGCGTTAACTGGATCTAACTTTGATACTAATTTAGATACTGCTAATTCAGGTTCTAAGGAATTTAAATTAAAAGAAGTTGCTATGAATATGAAAGAGGCGAGTAACTCGACGACTTCATCACAACAAGATATTTTAAATAGCCTTGCAGGGCAAGCAACTCAAGAAGAGAAAGTTAGCTTAACTGCTCAAATTAAGAAAAAAGTAAAAGACATGAAGTCTTTACAATAATTTTATTAAAAATAATTCAATAGGAAGTTGGATGAAGAATTTTTTAAGAGCATTATTAATATTTAGTATTGGGGGATGGCTAAGTACGATCTTTGCTCAACAATCAACTAACCTGGGACTTCCAGGTCTTTCTGTTAATTTCGGACAGGGTGTTGATCTCGTTGATACTATCGAACTAACTATTCTTTTTACAGTACTAACTCTTGCACCGGCGGTTTTAATTCTTTGTACATGTTTTACAAGAATTATCGTTGTTCTATCATTCATGAGACAAGCAATTGGTACGCAAAGTATGCCACCAAATCAACTTCTAATCGGTTTTGCACTCTTTCTTTCTGTATTTGTTATGCAGCCAACGGGAGAAGAGATTTATGCAACAGCTGTAAAACCTTATATGGATAAGAAAATTACGACAACTCTAGCAGTCGATCGCATTGAAGGTTCTCTGAGAAAGTTTATGAACAAGCAAGTTCGTAAAGCTGATATAGGTCTTTTCTACGATGTAACTAGTCGTCAGGCACCTCAGTCAATTGATGATGTTCCAATTCATTTTTTAATTCCTGCTTTTATTATTTCAGAGTTAAAGACAGCATTTCAAATTGGATTCTTACTATATATTCCATTTCTTATTTTAGATATGGTTGTGGCTTCAGTTTTAATGGCCATGGGGATGATGATGCTTCCTCCGGTAGTTATTTCTCTGCCTTTTAAATTATTACTATTTGTTCTTGTGGACGGTTGGCAACTTGTTACTGGATCACTTTTACGTTCATTTAATTAGGAGTAGTCATGGACTTTTTTTCTGACATCGCAAGACAAGCAATCACAATTGGACTAATGATTTCAGCACCAATGTTAGCAGGTGCACTTATTATGGGTATCTTAGTTTCAATTTTCCAAGCGGTTACTCAAATCAATGAGCAAACACTTTCATTTATCCCTAAGATTTTAGTTATTGTTGGAGCTCTTGTTCTAACTGCTCCGTGGATGACGGATCAGTTAACAACTTTTACAAAAGATTTAATTATTTCAATTCCTAGTCTTGTTACTGGAAGGTAGGCGAAATTAGATGACAATTCAAATTACTGACATTGTCCCAATCATTGCGTTCTGGTTAATTTTTACCAGATTGCTGGCCATTAATTTTCAACTACCTATTTATGATAACTTACCAATCCCAATGATTGTTAAGATCTTATCGACACTAGTCATGAGCTTTTGCTTCTACCCATATATCCAAGGAGAAGTAATCAAAGACATCATGTATGTAGGTAAGGACCAGTTCTGGGCGCTAACTATTATTTACACACTTATTGGATTGGTAATCGGATATTTGGTAAAATCAATTATGGGTATCTTCCTGTCAGCAGGTAGTATTATTACCCAGCAAATTGGATTTGCGGCCATTCGCTACTTCGATCCATCTTCGGGTCAGCAAGTAGGTCCTTTCGAAAGGCTAATACAATGGACTGTTCTCGTTATGGTTGTTTCTTCAGGTGCTTTACTACCAATGTTTAAAGGGATTTTTGAATCTTTTTATACAATTCATATTTATGATTTTGGTGTATTTGCGAAGTCACATATCTTCTATATCGAAGCATTCAAATCAATTTTTATTGCTGCAATTATGCTGGCAACACCATTAATTTTTACAAATATGCTCATCAGTACGGTTCTAGGAATTATTGCTCGTACTGTTCCACAAATGAATATCATTATGGTTAGCTTTGTCGTCAATATTGGACTAGGTCTACTCGTATTTACGGCAACAAGCGATGAGTTCTTTCAAGTAGCATTTAGAATGTATACTGAAAGACTTGGCGAGTGGTTTAACTTTATACTTTAAAGGGGTAAGTCGTGGCCGAAGATACAGATCAGGAAAAAACGGAAGATCCTTCCCAGCATCGAATTGACGAATCGAGAAGAAAGGGTGAGGTCGCATCCTCAAAAGAACTAACAAGTGTGTTAGTGCTGGCCGCCTGTATCATGACATTAGGTCTTTCACTTCTTTTTATATATCAAGAAATGGAAGAGTTCATTAGATGGATTATGCATCTTGATCCAGCAACGGCATTTACAGAAAAATCGCTTAAGACCATTGCAAATAAAACGGCTACAACAGCTCTTATTTGTGCAGCACCTGTTTGTATTGTTTCACTATGTGCTGGTATTATTGCAAACGTTGCTCAAATTGGTTTCATCTATGCGCCAGAAGTTCTTGAGTTTAAACCTGAAAGAATTGATCCAATCAAGGGAACTAAGAATTTGTTTTCAATGAAGGCAGTTGTTGAGGCAATTAAAGGTGTCTTCAAATTCATAATCGTTCTTGGAATTGTTTACTTATATATGAAAGACGATATTGCTCAATTTGTAGGATTTCTACATGTTGATTTCTTTCAGGCTTTTGTTATTGGTAAAGATATTCTAATTAAATTAGGTTTCTCAATTCTTGCAGGACTTGTTGTTGTTGCTGTAGGGGACTTTGCTTATCAAAAATATGCTCATAAGAAAAAACTTATGATGACAAAAGAAGAAGCCAAGCGTGAGTCTAAAGAGCAAGACGGTTCTCCTGAAGTTAAACAAAGAATTCGCCAAATCCAAAGAGAACAAGCGCAAAAAAGAATGCTTGCCGATATTCAAACAGCAGATGTTATTGTGACAAACCCAACTCACATTTCGATTGTTATCAAATATGATCAAGAGACTATGATCGCTCCAGGAATTGTTGGAAAGGGTGCTGATCACTTGGCCTTAAGAATTAGAGAAATTGCTAAAGAACATAATATTCCAATCGTAGAAAATGTTCCTTTAGCAAGAGCACTATATAAGTCAGTTAAAGTAGGGGAAGGAGTCCCTCGTACCTTATATAAAGCAGTAGCTGAAGTTTTAGCATTTGTTTATAAACTTAAGAAAAAGCAAAAAGCTATAAGTTAATTAGAATTTAGGAATATATCATGGATGATATCTTTAAAAGATTAAAAGTTTTAACAGAGAATTCAGATCTCGCGGTAGCAATAGGTATTCTAGCAGTTCTTGCTGTTATGATTATTCCTGTTCCTCCAGTCGTTCTTGATTTACTTTTAGCAATTACTTTATCATTCTCAATTATTATTTTATTAGTTTCTGTTTATACTAAGAAACCTCTAGATTTTTCTACTTTCCCAGCAGTTCTTCTTGTAACAACTCTTTTTAGACTTTCATTAAACGTTGCTTCAACTCGTAACATTCTTCTTCGTTCAGGAAGTGAGGGAACAAGTGCTGCCGGTGAAATTATTAGAAGCTTCGGTGAATTCGTTGTTGAAGGTAACTTTGTTGTTGGGATTATCGTTTTTATCATTCTTGTTATTATTAACTTCATGGTAATCACTAAAGGTGCTGGAAGGGTTGCTGAAGTTGGTGCGCGTTTCACTTTAGATGCGATGCCTGGTAAGCAGATGGCCATCGATGCTGACTTAAATGCTGGTCTAATTAACGATGAGGATGCAAAAAGAAGACGTGCTGAAGTTGCTGAAGAAGCTGACTTTTACGGGTCGATGGATGGTGCTTCTAAATTCGTACGAGGGGATGCCATTGCTGGTATTCTAATTACTGCTATTAATGTTATCGGTGGTATTATTGTTGGTGTTGGCCAATATAATATGAACTTTAGCCAAGCAGCTGAAACATACACTCTACTTACCGTCGGGGATGGTCTTGTTTCTCAAATTCCTGCTCTAATTATTTCAACTGCAGCCGGTATTATTGCTACAAGAAATACAAGTGAAGATAATCTTGGTGCTCAAATGAGTAAGCAATTTAAGCTTCACCCGAAAGCAGTTCTAATCGCAGGTTGTGTTCTTTTAATTTTTGCTATGATTCCAGGACTTCCAAAATTACCTTTTATCACAGTTGGACTGGCGCTACTTTATGTTTCAAATAAAATGGAAAATCAAATTACTCAAGAGAAGCTTGCTGCTGAGACAGTTGTCGAAGATGAGAAGAAATCGACACCAGAATCACTTGAAGATCTACTTAATCTTGAACTTGTTGAACTTGAAGTTGGTTATGGACTAGTAAATCTTGTCGATTCATCTCAAAATGGTGATCTTCTTGAGCGTATTACTTATATGAGAAAACAATTTGCACTAGATTGGGGTGTAATTATCCCTTCTGTACGAATTAAGGACAATCTTGAGCTTGCTCCAGGTGGATATTCTCTAAAAATTAAAGGTGTTGAAGTTGCTCAAGGTGAACTTGTACCTGACCACTACCTTGCAATGGATCCAGGAAGTGTTATTGAACCAATTGATGGAATTGAAACAATTGAGCCAGTATTTGGTCTACCTGCTGTGTGGATTACTGAAGATCAGAAAGATGATGCTGGATTCAATGGTTATACTGTAGTGGATCTGTCAACTGTTCTGGCAACTCACTTAACTGAGATCCTGAGAACAAATCTACATGAATTATTTGGTCGTCAAGAACTTGTACGAGTTATGGATAATTTCAAAGAACACTATCCAAAAATTGTTTCTGATCTTGTTCCTGAGATTCTACCTCTTGGTGCCGTATTAAAGGTTTTACAGAATCTTTTAAGGGAAAATGTTTCCATCAGAGACCTTCGTACGATATTAGAATCGCTTTCTGAGCATGGGGTTAGAATTAAGGATACAGATCTTCTGACTGAAAATGTCAGACAATCGTTATACCGCACTATCACTGAGTCTATAAAGTCTGCCAATGGTGATTTGCCGATATTTACGTTAGATCGTAAAATAGAAGAACAGGTTGCTGGCAATCTCATACAAACAGAAAATGGTCAACAAGTTTCTTTAGACCCAAGAATTACCCAATCGATTTTGGCCAGTTTAAATGAGAAAATAGAGGAGGCCACAAACATGGGAGAAAAGATGGTTGTTCTTTGCTCACCAGTTATTCGTGGACACTTTAAGAAATTGACAGAAAAATTCATACCAAACTTGATTGTAGTAAGTCATAATGAATTAAGTCCGGATGTGAATATTAGGTCACTTGGAACGGTGAGGTTATAGGATGTACGTAAGAAAATTTGAAGCAGATTCTTTAGATGAGGCGTTAGCGAATATTAAGGCCGAACTGGGACCTGATGCAATTATTCTTAAAACGCAGACTAATAAAGGGATCAAAGGTGCTTTCAAAAAGAAAAAAATTGAAATAACTGCTGCGATCTCTGAAAAGAACTACACTAAGAAAGCTAAGGTTGATAACGTACTAACATCTGATCAAAAAAATTCTTTTTATAAAAACAACTCATCTTATATCGCAAATATGATTAATTCACATGACCAAAATACTAGTTCTCAAGCACAATCAAATTCAATCAATGGATATGGAAATTTAGGTCTTAACAGAAAGGTGAGTGCTGTTGAAGAGAACTCTTCACAATCAAATTCAGGTTTAGATGATTTCTTAAACTCAATTGATAGAGAAGAAGTAAAAAAAGCTGCCGCAAATACTGAATCTGAATATTTTAATGATTTCTTAAATGGAGATTTCTCTTTGGAAGAGGAAATTCAGGAAGAAGAAGTTATTGAAAGACCTCAAGTTCAAGCAAGGCCAATTCAGTCTCAACAACTACATGAGTCTCGTGTAAGTAATGATGAGGTTAGTGACTTAATTGAAAATCAAAGAAATAAAATCGATGATCTAGAAAAGAAAATTTTCGAATTAACACAAAGTGTGCAGGGGATGACTAAGCCTCAAGCTCTTGGTGTAAAAGAGATGGTAACAATTTTTAGAAGTTTAGACATCGAAGAAAGATATATTCAAAAAGTTGTTCGTAAAGCAAACTTTGAATTATCAGATGAAGAGAAAGAAAATCCAGATACTGTTTTTGAATTTGCTCTTAAAGAAATGATGGGAGAAGTGAGAACTGCGCTACCTCTATTTTCTTCTGTTGATAATGAGCAGTCTAAAACGGTTACAGTACTTATTTCAGATGCTTCTTGTGGGCAAAGCTCAATGTTAACAAAGCTTTCAGCTCTTAAGCAAGATTCGGTAATTATCAGAAATAAAGCAAATACAGGATTTAAAGATAATACTTCTTTTTCTGAAAAGTTCTTTAATGTTGAATCAAATATCTGTGAATCAATTTCTGAAATCGTTGCACAAACAAGAAAATCAATAGAAACAAAGAAAAATGTTTTTATCGACTACAAGGCGACAAATCAAGAAATCAATGAAATCAAGAAGTTCGTGGATGGTCTAAGACGCTCATTTGAAAATGTGGAAGTTTTAATCTGTCTATCGGGAATCAATACAGAGTTGTATAATAGAAAAGTGCTAAATCGTTATGCAAATATTGCAAATGGTTTAGTGGTAACACACTTAGATCAGTGCTTAAATTATGGATCACTCTTTAATCTGGCCATTGACTTCAGTTCGTTACCTTACAAGTTTTTTGGAACGGGTGAGATTGTTCCTGATGACCTAGAAGCTGCTACTGCCGAAAGGATTTTGGCCGGTATTTTTAAACTGTAGCTTTTTTTGTTATTAGATTAAATTTTTAAGTTTTGTTTAGGAGACAGGATGTCCAGAAACGATCTTTCAACATGGTTGTTGTCGCACCGTAGTGACGATAACTGCGAATTGAATGTTAAAAGCCCTCTTAATTACCTTAATGAAGAATGTGAAATTATTGCAGTTGGTTCAGGTAAAGGCGGTGTAGGTAAGACTACAACTGCTTTAATGATCGCAAATGAATTAAGTGCAAAAGGAAAGAAAGTTCTTTTAATCGATTGTGATTATAATCTTTCAAACACGGCCGTAAAATTAGGTCTTCCTTTGAACGATAACTTCTACTCACTTCTTTCTCTTGAAAAATCATTTGATGAGTGTCTATACAAACTTGGAAATATTCATCTACTAAGTGGTTGTAATGGAAACAGTGATCTGTTTGATACTAGTTTTGAGCACGATAAATTCATTATTGATATTATCGCTGCCCATAGAAGTGAATATGATCATGTAATCCTTGATTGCCCGGCTGGAGTGAACAAGGAGACGATCAATCTACAAGCTTATGCTGATTATCGTTTTATGGTTGTTAATCCTGACCGTTCATCTATCACTGATACTTATGCATTAATTAAAATCCTAAACCAAAAATACCAAATTAAAAATAATCACCTAATTGTAAATAGAGTTGACTCAAATCAACAGTATAGAAAAGTAGTGAAGTCACTAGTGGATACTGTTGCAAGCTTTATGCAAGCAAACTTAAGAGTATTGGGTGGTGTAAAGAATTTAGAAATCCCATCTGACAAATTTGATCACGCTCTTTTGAAAACGGAAAAGAATTCCCTTTCGAAATATTACACTAACATCATTAATAAATTTACCGACGAGGACAGTACTAGTCGAGTCGCGCCTGTATTACTGAAGGGATTCAGTCATTCAGGTAGTAACCCACAGCAACTAGCTTAATCAAGGAGTGAGAGAGATGTCATCGTTGGCCAGAAAATTAAAGAATTTAAAAGACTATAGATCAACTGTAGATCCAAAAGTAAAAGATGAAATCGTAGTGGAATACGCTCCACTTATTAAGTATATTGCACAAAAAATTGCCTCACGCCTACCATCAAATATTGAGCTAGATGATCTAATCTCATGTGGTGTTATTGGTCTTATGGATGCGATCGAAAAATTTGATCCTTCACGTGATAATAAATTTAAAACTTATGCTGAATTTAGAATTAGAGGAGCTATCTTAGATGAGCTTCGTTCTCAAGACTGGGTACCACGTTCAGTAAGAGAAAAGGCTAAGCTAATTGACCGCGCATATTCTAAACTTGAATCAGAGCTTGGACGTCCAGCTACTGATGATGAAATGTGTAAAGAGCTTGAGTGTTCTAAAGAAGAATTTCACTCAATGCTTAATAAAGCAAAATCTGTTTCTATCCTAAATATTGATGACTCTGCTACGTTTAATCGTAATGATAAGCGTGCAATGGCAGGTCTTAATGAAGACAGTAAGGCAATGAATCCATTTACTGCTGTTTCAAATAAAAACTTCAGAGATAAAATTAAAGAGGGAATCGAGCAGCTTCCTGAAAAACAAAGACTTGTTCTTTCACTTTACTACTATGAAGATTTAAACCTTAAGGAAATTGGTCAGGTACTAGATGTTACTGAATCACGTGTTTCTCAACTTCATACTCAAGCAGTAATGAAGCTTAAAGCTAAGCTACAAACGATGTTTGAAGGTTATGAAGAACTAGTAAGCTAATCACAATTTTATTCTAAAAAAACATACTTATTTACTCAGGCCCTTTTCATTAAAGGGCCTTTGTTTGCCTATAAAATAAATTAATTAACCCTTTAAAATTCACTCAAAAAATTGCATAATGGATGTAGAAATTTCTTACGTTCACAGGATGTGAAGGACCGTTAACATATGGAAGTGATTTTCCCATTCCGACATTTAGGAGACCTATAATGAAGCTTCGTTTCAGTAAGCCGTTGTTTATCTATTTCTCTGTTTCTCTTGTTCTAACGACAGCTCTTGTTTCATTTGGAGTTTGGTCCTTTTGGAAGAATGGCCCGGCCAACTTTGACCGAATGACGATGGTATATGAATCGACATCTAAATTTGATGAAGTTAAAAATTCAAATACACTTCAAGATATAAAAGAATTGGTAAGAGTTGATCGTTCAAAAGAGGCGACTTCAGAGTTTGATCAATTTGAAAATTCAATTAAAAGTTTAAATGAAATCGTAACTATTGCTGAATATGAAACACTAAGTGGTAACTTAAGTGAACTAAGAAAGAAGCTTGATGATATTACGACTTCTGCAAATAAATCGACACTGATTAATGTTTTAAGAACAAAGATGATTGGCTTCCAAAATTTTGTTGTACATAATCAGTGGAGAACACTAACAAGAGTTTCAAATAAAATTAAAACTAAAATTTCTGTAGGTACGACAAAAAGCTCCAACTTTTATAGTTATGGAAATTTAAAGCGTTTGCACGAATCAATCGTTGCAGATGTAGACTATATGGAAAAGGTTACAATGAAGTCTGTTCTTTCTGATGAAGATAAGAACTTAATTGTTGTTCGCCTTGGAACACTTAGAACTGAATTAAATCTATTAGAAAAATCATTAAATACACTACGTGACTTCGATAGCATTTGGAAAACAACGAATGAAAGTTATCTTGCATGGAGTGAGAAGTTTGGGCCAAAGCTTACATATCAAAAAATTGAACTTAACCAAACTTCTAAAACAACTCTTTATGGATTAATTGCTATTGTTGGGATTCTTATTGCAATGTTTGCTGGTGGAATCTTTATGTACTTTTATTCTGAAAAAAGAGCGAAGAAATTATTAGAAATTACTTCTCTTGATTTAATTAAAGATGGTGTTATCCCAGTTAAAGCAAGTCTGAAAGGTGATTGGACTCATCCATTTAAAGAAGAAATTGAAAAATATCGCGGTTATATTCACAAGAGAATGAGTTTTGGATCGATCTTTCAAGATGCTATGCCATTTTCATCTCTACTTCTGGATTCAAATCTAAATGCTGTTTGGGCAAACTCGCTATTCTATGAGCACTGGAGTATCGATAGCGCTAAAAAAGATATGAGTATCACATGGGATTATCTAAGTACTTTTACAAATCTTGGTGAGAATGATCCTGTTATTAGTGCAGTAAGAGATGGTATTGCTGGAATTTATCAAATTCAGGTAAAAACAGAAAACTCTAGCGAAGCTGCACCTTTTGAAATGTACGTTTCACCTGTTGAATATGCTGATCAAAAAAGAATTATGGTTATCTTCTATCCATTGAGAAGTTTAGAGGAAACTCTATCAAATCAAATGAAGTCGGTAGTGTCTCCTGTTTGGAAGTCTCTAGATGCTCTAGTTGAAGATAAGTTTAATGGAGAACTAAGAGAAAAATTACAGCAAGACTTCTCTGCTGCTGGAATTGATAACGTTTATGAGAAATTCACAAAAGTTAACGATCACTTCTTAATGCAGAAAGCTTCATTCTTAAAAGAGATTGAACTTTTAGAAAATAATCTTTTTGAACAATATAAAATTATTGATGATGTAAGAATTATTTTTGAAGGTCAAAAAGATCTTCAAAAAGATGCGATCAATAAGTTCAAAATTGCTAAAGACAAAATCGTCTCTGTAGTTGAGATGAGAGCAAAGTTTGAGGAAATGAATCGTTATATGATTGAGATGACGAATCGTTTATTTGATGAGGAAATAGAATTAGCAACTCGCTCAAGTGAGATTGTAGAAATTATTAATGAGAATAAAGCAGCTTATGCAGGACTTGTGAGATCTCGTGATCAATTTAAATCTCTTAAGTCACAAGTTGAATTATTTAGAGCAAGAAGTTCTCAAATTATCGATCAAATTCAACGTGGGGTTGCAAGTGAAACAACTGTTGGAAAGTTTGCAGGAGAACTAAGAGAGTTCAATTCAACTCTTGGAAGTTTCTCTAAAGTATCGACTCAGCTTGATGTTGGTCTTTCTAAAGTACAAATCATTATGGACAGTAAAGAAGTTCCAGATGTTGGAGTTATAAAAGATACGTTTAAGGCAATCAGAAATGAGATTAATGAAGTTGCAACTCAAACGCAGCACCTTTCACGTTTTGCTCAAGAAGAAGATGAGCAATTAATTTCTTCACTTCGTGGGCTTTATGGAAGTTTTCAGAATCTTCGCACTCAAAACGGCGAGATTGAACACACTGTCGCTGACAATAATCCAATTATTTAGAAATAAAAAAGGCTCCGTAGGGAGCCTTTTTTAATGCATATCAAAGTGATCAAGAAACATATTTAAATTCAAATCTTCAGGTTTTCCTGAGTTATCGATGACTGTGTCAGCAAGTTTTGCTTTTTCTTCAATATCGATTTGTTTTGCTAGAATTTTACAGGCCAAATCTTTTTCAATTCCGTCACGGGCCATAAGGCGCTCTACCTGCTTTGCTCTTGGGCAATAAACAACGGCCTTATGATCAATAAAAGAATCAAGATTCTTCTCATATAGGAGAGGCACGTCGTAAATGACAACTTTTGGTGAACCAAGATCTTTGAACGCTTTTAAGAAAGCTTCTGGAAGTTGGCGATAGATTAAACTTTCAATATCATTTTGAATTTGAATATCTTGAAAAAAGTACTCACGAAGAAGTTTGAAATTGATTGAATTGTCTTCTTCTACAACACGTGAATAGTACTTCTTCAAATGATCGATTGATTCTTTTGTTTTATAAACTTCTTTTACAAGAGCATCTGCATCGATAATAGGGAATCCTTTATCACGTAGTATTTTTGACACCGTCGATTTTCCGGTCGAAATACCTCCTGTTAGTCCAACAACTGGACAAGGCATTTGGTATAGACGTTTATCTTTCTTCAAAGTGATAAATTCTTTTTTAAGTTTAATTGGTGATGCTTTCATAATTAGTTACTTTTTTCTTTTTCTTTTACGCGAGACCAAAGGGTTTCAAGTTCGTCCTGAGAGCTTTCACGAATAACAATGCCTTCTTCTTTAGCAATGTCTTCAAGTTGATTGAATCTTCTTTTAAATTTTAAGTTTGCTTCTCGCAGTGTGATCTCTGGATCAAGATCGAGATGTCTTGCAAGCTGTGCAACTGAAAATAAAAGATCTCCCATTTCTTCTTGAACTCTTTCTTTATTAAGCTCACGTCCTGGAGTGATTTCTTCTTTTAGCTCCTGCCACTCCTCTTCGACTTTATACATTACTTGTGTGTAATCTTCCCAGTCAAAGTTTATTTTATTTGTTTTCTTTCCAATTTTTGCAGCACTTGTAAGGGCCGGAAAAGAGAGAAGTTCATTACAAATTTCATATTTTTTAAGGCTTTCTTCGTTTGCTTTTTCAGCTTTCTTTATTTCTTCCCAGCGTTGTTTAATTTCGGCAACGTCTTTTGCCTTATTATCTGTAAAAACATGAGGGTGTCGTCTTACCATTTTATCTGCGATTGTTTTGGCCACAGAGTTGAGATCAAATTTTGATTTCTCACTTGCTAATTGAGAGTGAAGGACTACTTGTAAAAGAACATCACCTAATTCATCTTCCATCTTACGATAGTCACCGTCTTCCACTGCATGCATGAACTCATAAGATTCTTCCATCAAATATTTTAGAAGTGACTTGTGAGTCTGCTCTAGATCCCATGGACAACCGTCTTTAGGATCTCTTAACTTTGCAACAACTTCTCTTAATCTTTCCATTTCGCTTAGTGACATAACTTCGCCTTGGTAATATAATCTATGTAACCTAAGACAGAATAATACACCCTTAAAAAGAGATTGGAAATAATGGCCCATAGCGCAACTATTCAAGTAAACAAATCAAGACTTATTGTTAACTTAGCTGACAATTCTAGAGCTGATTGGGGACTTAAGGCCTGCGAAAATATGTTAAAGGATTCGCTTATTGTCTTAAGTAATTTCCTTTATTCAAAGAACACTTGTTTAGACAAGAAAGTTCACGAGGAGATTGAAGTTGATCTTCACTTTTGTGGCGACTCTCGTATGAAACAGATCAATCGCGAACATCGCGGTAAAGATAAAACAACAGATGTTCTTTCGTTTCCAATGTATGAAAGTCTTCGTCCAGACAGTACGGATTTCGTTCTTCCTGGCCCAGTAATGCTTGGAGATATCATTATTAGTCGAAATGTTGCCGCAAAACAGGCTCGCGATTTTGATATCGAGTTAGAGCAAGAAGTTATTCACTTATTTTGTCACGGACTTCTTCATTTGTTAGGATATGACCATGAAATCTCACAAGAGGAAGAAGAAATTATGGAAGCTCTTGAAAAAGAGATTCTAATGAAAATTAAAAAATCTAGGCAAAAAAAATAGGAATTAAAAATGGAAGAAAGTATTCGCATTGCCCTTGGTGAAAAAAAATCACTAATGGTAAGTTATGATGAGAAGCTTGCAAGTCTAAGGAGGTCACTTTGATGTTGACCAAAAGTCAGCACGCATAGGTGAAATTCAAGATATGGAGGCCATGCCTGGCTTCTGGGACGACAATCAAAATGCTGCCAAAGTACAAAAGGAAAAAAACCTTTTAGAAGATGTCGTTAATACTTATACAAAATTAAAAGATCTATATGATGAATTTGAAATTTTAAATGAATACGCTACTGAAGGTGATGAAGAATCTGCTACAGCAGCGATTGAGATTTCAGATGAATTCGTCGAAGCTTTCAATAAAGCGGAATTAAAAGTTCTACTTTCTGATGATGCTGACCCAAATAATGCGATTGTTAGTATAAATGCTGGTGCCGGTGGTACCGAATCTTGCGATTGGGCAAGTATGCTATTTAGAATGGTAAAGAGATGGGCCGAACATAAAAAGTTTAAGGTTCAACTTCTTGATGTTCAAGATGGTGATAGTGCAGGGATCAAATCAGCAACGATGTTAATTGAAGGCAATTACGCTTACGGAAATCTTAAATCTGAAACAGGCGTGCATCGTCTTGTGCGTATTTCACCATTTGATTCAGCTAATCGTAGACATACTTCTTTTGCTTCAATTTTTGTTTCACCAGAAGTCGATGACGATATTGAAATTGAAGTTTTAGATAAAGATATTCGCATTGATGTTTATCGCTCTGGTGGTGCTGGTGGACAGTCAGTAAATACAACTGATTCGGCCGTTAGAATTACGCACTTTCCAACTGGTCTTGTTGTAACTTGTCAAAATGAAAGGTCACAGCTGCAAAATAAAATTCAGGCCATGAAAGTTCTTAAGTCTCGTTTATATGAGTTAGAGCTAGAAAAGCAAAGAGCAGCGGCCGCTGAAGAAGAAGCTAATAAGAAAGAGATTGGATGGGGGGCACAGATTCGCTCTTACGTTCTACATCCTTATAAAATGGTTAAAGATCACAGAACTAACTATGAATCATCACAAGCTGAAAAAGTTTTAGATGGTGATATCGATGGTTTTATGGATGCATATTTAAGATGGTCAGTTGATGGGATGAAGGAAGAGTAATTTGAGTTTTTTCTATCTATTTAAAGATTTTCAATTACTTTTTTTTCGTGATCGATCGTCACGTTATTTTATTACGGCCACAATTATAGGCCTTATGTTTTCTCTTGCCGTTATTCTTTGTAGTTTGGCCCTGATGGATGGCTTTGGGGTAACTCTTAAGAAATCCCTTAATGCTGGAAGTGGTGAGATTATTCTTACGGCAACAAATGGATTCTTTGAGTTAAATGAAAATGAACAAAAGGATCTTGATAACTTTCCAATTCAAACTAAAATTCCAATGCTTCGTACACAATCATTTGTAAATAAAGATGAGAAGGGAAAGGCCGTCTTTGTCGTTGGTGTTAATGAAAAGATTAATCAACTCGATAATGGTCTAGTTGAGCCTGGCGAAAATGAAGTTATAATTGGTGATCTTCTTGCACAAGATTTAAAGGTTAAAGTGGGAGATACTTTAAAGTTCAGTTTTTCGGCCGGTAAATTAGGTGAACGATATCTTCCAACAAATGCGGTTTTAAAAGTAAAAGATATTAAAACTTTTAAAATTCACGAATATCGAAATCGTTTTGTTTATGTGAACTTAAAAAAGATTCAAACTCTTTTGGGAGTTAAGGATCGTATTAATTTAATGAGCCTAAGGCTAAAACCTGAGTATCGAAGTCTTTCGAAGATCAATGAAGTTGTAGCTGATATGAAAAGTGTCTTCTACTATGAATATACTATCGCACCTTATTGGAGCGATTTTGCAACTTTCTTAAAGGCCGTTGAATTTGAAAAATATATGATTTCGATTGTTTTCTCAATTGTTGTTATCTTAGCTATCTTTAACTGTTTAGCTTTTATCATATTTTCAAAAGAGAGAAGGTCACAAGAAATCTTTTTACTATATGCTATTGGACTTTCTCCTAAGAAATTTAGAACACTTTGGATGGTTCAGAATATCGGGATTTGGCTTATTGCATTTTTAGGCTCTCTCGTTTGCGTAGAGATTTTTGATTATCTTCTATCAACTCTTGATATTTTCTCTCTTCCAACAGATGTTTATCACCTAAATCGAATTGAGCTATTCTTATCCCTAAGAGATATTTTTATTGTTGGATTAATTTCATTTATCTTTATTATATTCTTAACTTTTGTAGTTCTTAAGAGATTAGATTCAAAATCAATGGCCCAAGGCCTTAGAGAGGAGTTTTCGTAAATGGCAGTTTTAAATGTATCGAATGTTTACAAAGACTTTGGAAATTCTCATATCCTAAAAGGGGTTGATCTTGAACTTTCACAAGGTGAACAATGTGTAATTAAGGGATCATCGGGGTGTGGTAAATCAACTCTTTTGTATCTTATTGGGGGACTTGAGAATATTACTTCAGGTCAAATTACAGTTGATAACTTGAATATTGGTCAAATGAATGATGCGAAGTTAGCAAATTATCGTAATTCCAAAATAGGATTTGTTTTCCAATTTCATTTTTTACTTTCATCTCTAACATGTCTTGAAAATATTCTTCTTCCGGCCCGCTTAGGTGGACATGATGTGTCAAAGGTGAAGAAGTATATTCTCTCTCTGGCCAAGACTTTAGGTGTATCTGAGTGCCTTAAGCGCTACCCATATGAGATCTCTGGTGGGCAGCAGCAGCGTATCAATCTTATACGTGCTCTATCACTGCGTCCAAAGCTTTTACTGTGCGATGAGCCGACAGGTAATCTCGACTCTAAGAATTCAAAAATTGTTGCTGATCTTATCTTCGAATTATCAAGAGAGCTTGGAACAACTCTTCTTGTTGTAACGCATGACGAGGAAATGTCTCGTAAGTTTAGTCGTGTTCATACGATGATCGATGGAATCCTGCATTAATACATCACTTTTTTGTGCAGGATGTTCGTTTTTCTTTTTGTAACTTTGTAAGATTATTGATATTTTTTTACTCAAGTATTTTTTGTCTGCACACACATGACAGGATCGTGAGATCACGGAGACTAGATGATTAACTCTTGGAAGAGTTTTATATATATAATTGTTTTTTCAATTACCTTAAGTATTCAAGCAAGTGAAATTGGACCACGTGTTCGTCTGTTTAAAATCTCAAGTGTTGAAGTTCAAGGTTTAAAGAAGGTAGAGAAAGAAGCTGTTCTTGATAAGCTACGTTCTCGCGCTGGCCTTACTCTTACAAATGAAATTCTATTTGATGACATTAAAACAATTTATAACCTCAAGTACTTTGAGTCCGTAGAGGCTCATCAGGATGGCAATAAGCTAATCTTTCAAGTTGTTGAAAAGCCTATTATTGCTAAGATCGTTTTTAGTGGAAATGATGAAGTCGATAAAGACGACTTAAGTGAAAACTTAAAGACAAGAGAATACTCAATCCTAGACATTAACTCAATTCAAGCTGATGTTCGCCAAATGGAGAAGACCTACGAAGAAAAGGGCTTCTACCTGGCCAATGTTTCGTATGAAATTAGACATGTCGACAAAGAGAATGTTCACTTAGTTTATAAAATCAGTGAGTACGATAAGGTTCGAGTTAAGAAAGTGACTTTCTTAGGTCTAACTGCTTTTGCAGAAGAAGAAGTTAAGTCAATTATGGAGACAAGAGAGGAGAGTCTATTTTCATTCCTTTCTGGTTCAGGAAACTTTAAAGAACTAAATTTTAAAACAGATATTGAAAGAATTAAGTATTTCTATTCGACTAAAGGTTATCTTCAGGTCAACGTTGCTGTCCCTGAAGTAACAGTTTCAGAAGATAAGAAATGGGTATTCATTACTGTTAAGATTAAAGAAGGTCCTAAATTTGATGTTCGTGATGTTTACTTCCAAGGTGAGCTTCTTTTTACTGAAGATGAACTTAGAGAAAAAACAAAACTTAAGGCCGGAGAAGTTTATTCAGAAGAGCTTTTAAGACGTGATATTCAAACTCTTACTGAGTCATACCAAGACCTTGGTTATGCCTTTGCCAACGTTATCAGAAATATCCAACTAGTACCTGGCGAAAATAGAGTTGATATTCAGTACTCATTTGAAAAAGGGAAGCTTGCGAAGTTTGGTCGCATCTCAGTAACTGGAAATACTAAAACTCGTGATAAAGTAATTCGTCGTGAGCTTAAAATTCATGAAGGTGGGAAGTATTCTGGTTCAGGTCTTCGTGAGTCAAAAGAAAATGTTAATCGTCTTGGTTTCTTTGAACCAGGTAGCGTTATCTTCAATACTGTTTCATCTCCGGGACAAGACGATATTCTTGATGTTGAGATTAGTGTTAAAGAAAAGAGTACAGGACAAATTTCTCTTGGTGCTGGTTACTCAACGGCAACAGGTGGTTTCTTTCAAGCTTCTATTTCTCAAAACAACTTTAGAGGTTTAGGACAACAATTATCGTTCTCAACAAATATTGCAAAAGAGCAACAAAACTTCTCTCTATCATTTACTGAACCATACTTTATGGATTCGAAATGGACTCTGGGTGGAGAGGTGTTTAGAACAGTTGATACTCAACTTGATTCATACGATTATAAGAAACATGGTTTTGCGGCTCGTATTGGTTATCCTATCTTCGAATACACAAGGCTATATACAACATATAAGCTTGAAGAAACTGAGCTTACAGATATTAAAGATCCAACAGTCGATGAGAACGAAGATGGTGTGACTTCTTCAGTTCGTCTTGCTGTTGTAAAGGATAAGAGAAATAACCGTTTTGAGCCTACTGATGGTTACTACTGGAACCTTGCTACTGAGTATGCAGGACTTGGTGGTGATAAAGAATGGTGGAAGAATGAAATTGATGTACGTTATTTCTATCCGGTATGGAAAGAGCTAGTTTTTAGAAGTCGATTCTACACTGGGAAAATTGAAGATAAAGGTGTTCCTGTACCAAGAAATGAGAAATTCTCATTAGGTGGTGCGAGAAACTTACGTGGTTATGACATCGAAGATATTGGTCCAAAAGAGACTGTTACTTATGATGATGATAATGACCCAGGAACTCCTAATGTTACTGAAACATTTAATACAGGTGCCCCGTTCACTGTGTTTACAACACTGGAGCTTGAGCACCCACTTGCCAAAGAAGCAGGCCTTAAATTTGTTACTTTCTTTGATGCAGGTACGGCCAAAAGGCTAGAAGATATCGATAAGATATATATGGATTATGGTTTTGGTTTCCGTTGGTTCTCACCAATTGGTGTTCTAAGATTTGAGTGGGGTATTCCTATTAACCCTGACCCAGATATGAATGCGGGAACAAAATTCCACTTTGATATTGGACAATTATTTTAATTCGTAAGGAGACGATATGAAAAATTTATTAGTAATTGGATTACTTTTCTCTTCATTAACAGCATCTGCAATGAATATCGGACGTGTTGATGTTCAAAAAGTTCTTTTAACAGTTAAAGAGTCTAAAAAGATTAAGGATAAACTGCAAAAAGAAATCGATAAGAAGCAAGCTGAGCTTAAGAAAGAAGAAGAAGCTCTAGTAAAAGAAAAAGAGAAGTTTGAAAAACAAGCTCTTGTTATGAATGAAAAAACTAAGCAACAAAAAGGTCAAGAACTACAGAAGAAGTTCTTTGGTTTCCAACAGAAAATGCAACAGTACCAAGGTGAGCTTGCAAAAATGGAACAAAGTGCAAAAGGACCAATTTTAAATAAAATTAAAACTGTTGTTGAAGAAGTATCAAAGAAGAAAGGTCTTGATTGGACTTATGAGACTTCGACAACTCCAATTCTTTACATCAATAAAGTTACTGACATTACTGAAGATGTAATTAAAGCTTACGATAACAAACATAAGTAAATTGCTAATAAAAATAGACTCATGAAGGGAATACGAAGGTATTCCCTTTTGTCGTTTTAAAGGAGGGGATAAAATGTCCATTCTGATTAAAAATATTATCGAAAACGATAGCGATATGAGTTTTCTATCTGGAAATCTTGAGTACTCTGTTTCTGGGATTTCATCGATAGAAGAAATTATTGAAGAAAAAATTCTCTTCATTGGTGCTAAAAAATTTCTAGCTAAATATAGAGATGCTGGCGCTGGAGATAATTTAGCACTAATTATTGATACAAATCTTTTTGAATCGCTTGATGACTCTGAAAAGAAAGAACTAGAAAATAATTCGATAGTGTTACTTACTTCTTCAAATATACCTATCTCAATTACGAAAGCATCTAAATTATTTTTCGACGAAAAACTTGGGAGCTTAAATTACGATCTTGATGGCCGTAAAAGTAGCTTGGCCTCAATTCACCCTTCAGTAAAAATTGCTGAAAATGTTTTTGTTGGAGAGGGTGTCGAAATCGCAGCTGATTGTATAATCATGCCTGGCTGTGTGATTTTACCAAATGTTAAAATTGCCGAAAATTGTACAATTTATCCAAACGTGACAATTTATCCTCAAACTGTCATTGGAAAAAATTGTCGAATTCACTCTGGTACGACTATAGGTAGTGATGGATTCGGTTATAACTTTCATCAAGGTGTTCATCATAAGATTTGGCACTTTGGTGGAGTTGAAATTGGTGATGATGTTGAAATTGGTTCAAATACTTCAATTGACCAAGGAACATTCTCTCCAACACGTATCGGAAGTGGCGTAAAAATTGATAATCTTGTTCAAGTTGCTCACAATGTTAAGGTTGGAAACGGAGTTATTCTCTGCGGACAGGCCGGACTTGGTGGAAGTACAAAGATTGGAGATTATGCCGTTCTTGGAGGAAAAGCAGCTGTTGCAGACAACTTAGAAGTTGGTACGGCCGCTCAACTTGCAGGAGGATCGGTTGCTATTGGAAACGTGAAGCCGAAGGAAATCGTTGGTGGATACCCAGCAAGACCTATGCGTGAATTTTTACGAGGAATTGCTTTTTTACGAAAGAATATTTAACGGAAGGTAATGTATGCAATTAAACAAAGAACAAGTAATGCAAATTCTCCCTCATCGCGAGCCATTCTTATTTGTTGATGAAATCACAAGTGTAGAAGCAGTAGGTGAGGTAAACGAATTAAAAGATCTAGTTGGAGCAGTTGTAAAAGGACATTATAAAACTCGTGAAGATCATCCTATTTTTGCAGGACACTTTCCTGGAAATCCAATTCTTCCAGGTGTTGTTCAAGTAGAAATGATGGCACAATTTACTTCATTTCAATTAAAGCTTTATTACAAAAATTTAGAAGAAGGTGAATTTGAAGTTGCGCTATTATCAATTGAAGGCGCAAAATTTAGAAAACCAGTTCATCCTGGAATGAAATTAGATATTGAAACTGTATGTACAAAAATGCGTACTGGTTTCTTACAAAATGATTGCAAAATCTATCACGAAGGCGACTTAGTAAGCCAGTGTCAGGTTCTTGCATCTTTTAAAGTAAAAGAAAATTAAGAAGGAGCCTCCATGAGCGAGAGATTTCACCCAACTGCAATTATTCACGAGTCAGCTGAAATTGGAGAGGGAACAACTGTTGGTGCGTATTGCATTATTGGTCCAAATGTAAAAATTGGAACTAATTGTGATATTCGCAATCACGTAATCATTAATGGTCATACAACAATTGGTAATAATAATAAGATTTATCAATTTTGTTCAATTGGTGAAGAGCCACAAGATCTAACATACAAAGAAGAGCATGCTACTTCTGTTGAAATTGGAAATGATAACGTTTTACGTGAGTACGTTTCAATTCACAGAGGGACAATGAAAGATCGTGAGAAAACGACTCTTGGAAGTAATTGTCTACTGATGGCCAAAGTTCACCTAGGTCACGATGTTGTTGTTGGTGATCGTGTTATTATGGCAAACTCAACAAACCTTGCAGGTCACGTGAAGGTTGGTAATAAAGTTATCATCGGTGGTGGTACAAATATTTCTCAATTTGTAAAAGTTGCTGAAGGTGCATATATCGGTGGTGCTTCAGCTATTGATAAAGATATTCCACTATATTGTACTGCTTACGGTAACCGTGCAAAGCTACGTGGGATCAATATTATTGGTCTTCGTCGTGCAGGTGTTGAAAGAAATGCTATTTCTGAAATTGTTGATTTCTTCCGTGATATGGAAGCTTCAACATACTCACCACGTACTTTCGTTGAGACTGAAGAGCTAATGAAGCCATATGCAAATAATGAAATCATCGAGCGCATTAAAGAGCATATTGTAACGACAAAAATGGGTATTGCTCCGTTTTTAAGCTAATAGGAATAAATTATGTCTAAAGTAAAAGTTGCTTCAATTGGTTATGGACACTTAGGCCAATGGCATGCTCAAAAAGCATACAACTTAGATAATTGTGAATTGATTGCCATTGTTGAACCATTTGCCGCTAACCAAGAAAAAGCAAATGAAAAATATCCTGACATCAAAGTTGTATCTGATATCAAAGAAGTTATTGGAGAAATTGATGCTGCAGTTATTGCTACACCAACAAGCTTTCATTTTGAAATTGCTAAATTCTTATTACAAGAAGGTAAGCATGTTTTTTGTGAAAAGCCGGTTACGGTAACGGTTGAAGAAGCAAAAGATTTGAAGATTATTGCTTCTGAAAAGGGTGTTAAGTTACAGGTTGGACATAGTGAAAGATGCCATCAAGTTTGGGAGCGTCTTGAAGAGTTTAAAGACATTACTGCAAACTCTAGTGTTGCTACAATTGTAAGAAATTCTCCATTTAAGGGAAGGGCCGCAGATGTTGGAGTTGTTGAAGATCTAATGATTCACGACCTTGACTTGGCCCTTATGCTATTTGGAAAACCTAAATCGATTAGAGCATATGGAATGAAAGTTCTCACTGATAAGTTTGATCACGTTAAAGCTCTACTTAGCTATGGTGATCGTCTTGTTACAATTGAAAATTCAAGAAATGATGTAAAGACTGAAAGAAGCGTTCAGATTAACTCTGCTAAGGGAATCCTTAGAGTTGATCTTTTAAATAATAAGGCATCTTATTCGACTGATATTAAAGCTGGAGAAGAGCAAGTAATTAATGAATTTGATTACGAAAAAAGAGATCACTTACTAATTGAACAAGAACGTTTCTATAATTCAATTTTAAATAATACGAAAGAATTTGTAACGATTGATGATGGAATTGCTGCAATGGAGTTAATTGCTGCAGTTAATGAATCACTCGAGAAAAACATTGAGGTTGAACTTAATTGAAAAGCTGCTTAATTATTGCCGGTGAAAAATCTGGTGAAGAACATGCAATGACATTCCTTGAGACTCTAACAAAGGGAGCTCCTGATACTCAATTCTTTGGAGTAGGGGGAGAGCTTATGAAAGAGCAAGGAGTCGAACTTCTTTACGATTTAAAAGATTTTTCCACTTGGGGAATTACAGAAGCAGTTAAAAAGGTTCCATTTTACTACGGTGCTTACAATCACATCATTGATGAAGTTAAAAAGCGTGGAACTAAAGTTGCTATCTTAATTGATTTTCAGACATTTAATCTTAAGTTGGCCATGAAGCTTGAAAAGCTCGGTGTCAAAGTTCTCTACTATGTTGCACCTCAAGCATGGGTATGGAAAGAGTGGCGTACAAAATATCTTCAAGCTTCAGTTGATACTCTATTCTGTATTTTACCATTTGAAAAAAAGTGGTTTATGGATCGTGGAGTAAGTAAGGCCATAACAATTGAACATCCACTACTTAAGAAGACAAAGCCTCTGTTGGAAAATTTTCAAAGAACCAATGTCGATTTTAAGAATGGAGAGTTTAATATTTTACTTCTGCCTGGAAGTCGTCGCTTTGAAATTGAATTCATGTTGCCTCAATTTATTAAGGCATGCCAAAAACTTAGAGAGAGTTATAAATTTAAGCTTTCAATCGTTAAAGCAAGCTCTGTTGATGAAGAACTATTTTCTCGTTTTGAAAATGAATTTGATAAGATTTATGAAGATCGTGAATTAGATGAGGCGCTCAAAGCAGCAGACTTTTCTTTCGCAACTAGTGGAACAGTAAACCTATCTTTGGCCCTTTATGGGGTACCAAGCGTGATCGCATACGATCTTAATCTGCTCAATATGTTTATTGCAGAAAATATTGTTAAGTATAAAGGCTTCGTTTCTATTCCTAATTTAATTTTAGGTCATGAAGTTTATCCTGAGCTACTCGGCGAAGGCTTCAGTGAATATAATCTTGTTCGCAAGGCCAAAGACTTATTCGATGATGAAAAACGCTATGAATTTGTTTTAAGTGAACTGAAAAAGCTAAGAGATTTAACTGAAGGTGAGGATATAGAGGTTTCTCAATATCTTCTCGAAAAAATTAAAAGTGCTTATTTATAATGAGGAATCATGAATAATATTAATATAAAACTCATTAACTTTTTTTCCGTTGCTCTTACTCCTGTTAGTTTTTTGTGGGAGTGGATTTATCGTTTACGTCGTTTTGCTTTCAAGATGGGAATTCTTAAATCATCATCTTTTGAAGTACCAATTATTAGTATCGGAAATCTATCGCTAGGTGGAACAGGAAAAACACCTTTTACGCTTTGGATTGGTAATTATTTGAATGATATTTTAAATAAAAAGACGATGGTTCTAACGAGAGGCTATAAGGGCGAATTAGAGAACTCAAGTGGAATCATTAAAACGGGAAAGAAAATCAGTGAAAACCCTTTTGTTTTTGGTGATGAGGCACTTGTTTTAAGTCGCAATCTAAAGAATGCTAGTGTTGTTGTTGGTGCAGACCGAAGTGATAATTTAAGACGATATTATGAAGAAGAAAAAGCAGATGTTGTTCTTCTTGATGATGGGTTTCAGCATTTAAAAATCAACCGCAATTTGAATATCGTTCTTTTCGACTCTCTACTTCCAATGTCGAAGTATCATTGTCCTCCTAGGGGATACTTAAGAGAGGGCGTAAGTGCTCTAAGAGAAGCGGATATTGTTCTATTTGGTAGGGCAGATCTTGTAACTGAAGATAAACTTGAAAGGTTAGAAAGTTATATTCTTAAAAACTGTAAACCGAATACGCCGAGCGGTTTTTTTAAGTATGCTCCAAGTGCAATTAAGAACCTCTTACATGAAGAAGATTATGCTTTGACTGACTTAAAAGGAAAAAGTGTCATTTGTGTATCGGGACTTGCATCTCCTGAGGCGTTCTTAAAGTTAGTTAAGCAACTTGATGCAAATATAGTTGACGATTTTAATTTTCCTGATCACCACCTTTATAAAGTTAGTGAGTTAGAAGGCTTAGTGGAACTAGCACAAGAAAAGGATGCCATCATTCTTACAACTGAGAAAGATATTGTTAAAATGAAGAGGTGTTCTAGTAGTGAGAGAATTCACTACCTACAAATTGGTATCGAGTTTATAAAAGGTGAACAATTTGTAAAAGATAAAATCAACTCGGTTGTTAGAGGTTAGAGTGAGAAATATTTTTTCTTTAAGTCTTTTGGCTTTATTACTTTTTGGTTGTGCTGGTGCACTTATGAAAAGTGATAGCGATGATATGGATCTAGTGGAAATTTTCTCTGATGAGGAAAGTAAGACTTTAGAGAAGTTTAAAACGACTGAAGTCGAAGAGCCTGCTCCGACACCGACTCCCTTTTCTTCTTCAATTGAAGAGAAGGAGATTGAGAAAGTTGCAAAGAAAAAAGAAAAAGTTGTTAAAGCTAAGTCTGTTGTTAAAGCGGCTCCAAAGGTAAAAACTAATCCTCAAGAAAAAGAAGATTACCCAAAAGCATTTTTAAAATTTGATAAAGAATCAAAGAAATATTGGGATTCATATAAGCCGATCTTCTTTGTTGGTGAAGAATTCAAATATGAGATTACTTGGTCAATCTTTAAGGCGGGGATCGCAACGATTACAACACAACCGATGGCACTGATCGGAGAAAAAGAAGTTCTTCATGTAAATGCTCTTTTAGAATCTGCTGAATATTTTGAAGGTATCTATAAGCTTAAAGATACTCTTGATGTTTATGTCGATGCGGACCATGGAAAATTCTCTTCTTTAAAGTATGAAATGAAGCAGCGTGAATCAGGACAGGTTGTGGATGATCTTCAACTATTTGATCATGACGAACTGAAGACCTACTTTTTTTATAATCGTCTGAAGAAAGGAAAAACAAAGAAGATTAAGAAAGTAGACTCTCTACCACGATACTTTACTGATTCTTTTTCCGCTCTTTATTTTATTCGCGGTATTCCAATGAAGATTGGAACAAGCTTTGATTTTCCAATTATTACAAGAGGTAAGGCGTGGCTTTTAAAAGCGACTGTCGATGAAATAGAAGATATCACTATTATGGGAAAAGCTTATCAAGCTTATAAGATAACTGCCCAAACACAATTTCCTGGGGTTCTAAAGAAATCTGGCGATATAAATTTTTGGATTTCAACTGATGAAACTAGGACTGTACTTAAGTTCTCTGCAAAGGTTAAAATTGGAACTGTAAAAGGAGAGCTTATCTCTCATAAAGCGGGAAAGGATACTGGTAAGTAAAGTTAATGGTTAATATTTTTAGAAAACAACAAAATATTCTTTATGTTTCTCCAACCTATAGTTCAGGTTCGAAGGAGCGCATGCTCTTAAGAGATAGTATTTTGTTAAAAGAAATTGGCCATAATATCTTCATTTACTGCTTAAAAGACTCGTTCTTGCATAGAGAGTGTAAAAAGGCCGGGATCGATTGTATTTTCCATACAGGTACAACTAAGTTAAGAGTTTGGAATTGGTATAAGCTTTCAAAACTTAGAGGAATAATAAAGCGTTACGATATTAATATCGTTCACTGCTATCAATTAAATTTCCTATGGCCGCTGGCCTCGTTCTTAAGAAAGAGAAATTTAACAGCACTCTTTTTCACGATTAATTTTGAAGTGAGTAAATTCTATAAACAGTTTTGGTATCGTCGCCTGATAGGAAGAATTGATCTGATCTTTATTCCTTTTAGAGAGATGATTGATTCAATTAATACTCATATGGATGTGCCTGTACGTAAGATTTATTCTTCTGGCCTTGGTGTTGATAAGATTAACTTTGAGAAAAAATATACTTTTGATGAGGAAAACTTAATTCACCTTTCTTGTTGGGTTAATGATCACGAAGTTGAGTTAAATGATCTCTCAGTTTGCTTAGAGGCTTTATGGGCCTTGAATTTAGATAATGAGCTACCTAAGAGATTTAAACTGCATATCTTCTCAAATCGAAAGTGGGAGAGAAATATCCTTTATAATCCGATAAAGGATAGAATTGCAGAGTATAAACTTGAAAATTACGTTGAATTTCATGAGCACGATAATATTTATGAAGTACGCTCTGATATCTGGATTTCGTACACGTCAAAATCTCCAATTGAAGACTACGCACTTCTGGCAATCCTTAAAGGAATTCCTACTGCTGTTCCGCGCAATGCTACGACGGAGGAACTTCATCGAATCTACCACGGCTCTCTTGCGACTTACCGTCAAGGTGATGCACGTGAGTTGAGGACTAGAGTTAAAGATATCGTCCAAAATAATACTAAGTATAAGGAATCATGTCTTAAGTCCCGTGATGAGCTATGGAATGAGCACGGTATTGATGGTTATAAATATAACCTATTTAAACTGTACGAAAAGCACCTGAACAAACGCCTAAGGTTCTATAATTAATAAGTTTTTATTGTTGACGTAGGGCCCCAAAAAACTTAAGATGCGCAAAATCAAAAAATTGTAAGTTGTCTTCAGTAGAAGAGATTTACACTAAGGGTTTCCCTTAGAATCAAAAAATATAAGGAATATTGATTGGACACAGTTAATAATCCTTCCATGAGGTAAATTATGACAGATTTAAACAATCTAAAACAATCTTGGATGCAAGGTTACGAAGTTGTTCTTGGTGAAGACATCGAGACAAGAGATGAAACAGAGTTTTCGAAACTACTAGATTCGACAGAAACTCCAACATTTACAGAAGGTGAAGTTTTCAAAGGTAAAATTGTTAACATCTCACCAGATTACGTACTTGTTGACATTGGATACAAGCAAGAAGGTCTTGTTCCAAAAAGAGAATTCACTAACTACGATGGTTCTCTAAAAGTTGCACTTGGTGACGAAATTGAAGTTTATCTTGATAAACTAGAGTCTCACCTAGGTAACCTAGTTCTTTCAATGGACAAAGCTCAAATCCTTAAAGCTTGGGATAAAATTTCTGAAGCATGTGAAGACGGTACTCCAGTTACTGGTACAGTTGTAGCAAAAGTTAAGGGTGGTCTATCTGTTGATATCGGTGTTAAGGCTTTCTTACCTGGTTCACAAATTGATGTTAGACCAACTAGAAACCTTGATAAATTCATCGGTAAAAAGATGGAATTCAAAGTTATCAAGTTTAACAAGAAACGTGGAAACATCGTTCTTTCAAGAAGAGCAATTCTTGCTGAAGAAAGAGGTAAACTACGTGGTGAAGTTCTTTCTCAAATTGAAGAAGGAATGGTTGTTAAAGGTATCGTTAAAAACATCACTGATTACGGTGCATTCATCGATCTAGGTGGAATTGACGGTCTTCTACACATCACTGATATGTCATGGGGACGTGTTAAGCACCCATCAAATATCCTTACTCTTGGTGACGAAATCGAAGTTAAGATCCTTAAGTTTGATAAAGAAAAAGAAAGAGTTTCTCTTGGTCTTAAGCAAGTTCAAGAAAACCCTTGGGAAGCTGCTCAAGATAAGTATGTTGCAGGAACAAAAGTTAAAGGTGAAATCGTATCTGTTAAAGATTACGGTATCTTCATCGAGCTTGATGACGGAATCGAAGGTCTAATCCACGTTTCTGAAATGTCTTGGACAAACTCTATCAAGAACCCAACTAAGCACTTCACTGTAGGTGAAATCGTTGAAGCACAGGTTCTAGAAGTAGACGTAGAAAACAAGAGAATTTCTCTTGGTATCAAGCAACTTCAAGAAAACCCATGGGATGCTCTAGAAGCTAAGTTCCCTGTAGGTTCAAAAGTTACTGGTAAAGTTAAATCAATCGTTGAATTTGGTATCTTCGTTGACCTTGGTGAAGAAGTAGATGCTCTAATTCACGTATCTGATTTCTCTTGGACTAAGAAAAATATCAACCTAAACGATGATTACAAAGTTGGTGATGAGATTGAAGCTGCTGTAGTTTCAGTTGATAAAGAAAACCAAAAATTCTGTCTAGGTGTTAAGCAACTTAAAGAAGATCCTTGGAAGAAAATTGAAACAAGACTTCCAGTTGGTACAATCGTTGAAGCTCAAATCGTTAGAGTAACTGATTTTGGTGCTTTCGTTGAACTTGAAACTGGTATCGAAGGTCTAGTTCACATTTCTGAACTATCTGAAGATAGAGTTGAGAAGCCAGAAGACGTAGTTAAGAAAGGTGACGTAGTTAAAGCTATGGTTATCTCTCTAGATAAAGATGCGAAGAAAATCGCTCTTTCTATGAAGTCTGCTCTAAACTCTGATACTCAGGGAATGCAACAAGAAGTAGTTAAGTCTGCAACTCTTGGTGATGTTCTTAAAGGTTTCAACCTTGGAAATGACGAGTAATCTACTACTTAAATAGTTGATTATACGAGGCCACCCCTAGGGTGGCCTTTTTTATGCCCGCGGACGCATGTCCAGGATGGAATTTATATTTATTCTTTCTTCAAACTCAGTTCTCCGTTAAAATATATTTATGCACAAAATCACAAAAAATAACTCTGGCTTTACCTTGCTTGAGATTGTTATGGCAGCAGGCCTTTTAGCAATTATAGCACTTGGATTCGCTCGTTTCATGAAGACTCAAATGAAGTCGACAAAGACTGCAATTAATCAAACAGAGCTAAATAACTACGCTAATGCAATTAAGGCCTATATGGCAAAGCCTGGGATCTGTAAAAGGTCTCTAGGAAAGCTTGGGGTGATAGAGAATGATCTCATTCTTGAAGAGATAGTTAGAGCTGATGGTAAGGCAAAGTACACGATAGGAGATAAGGTTAACGGAACGAATTTCGTTCTTTCTTCAATGTATATTTCGAACTTCTATGTGAACAAGGTAGAAGGACAAGACTTTCACCGTGCGGAATTAAAATTAAATTTAGAACTTAATCGTATGAATAATAATGCTTATGGTGGGAAGACGATTATTAAGCGATTTGAGGTTGATCTATTTGTGAATGATTCAAATCGAGTAGAGGACTGCGGGGTTCTGGGTGGAATATATTTACCAAAGATACCTTTTATGAATACTTCTTCGAGTTCCTCAACTGCAGAAACAAGTAGTGGTTCAGATTCAAACCCTAGTGAGAGTGAATCTAGTCAAGAGTCAGTAAATAACGATCTTTCGAAAAAGACTGATTACGATAAGGTCTTTGAGGAATCAATTAACGAAGCGGCCCAGAAAACTGGTCAATCACTGTCACAAGAAGATATTAGTAAGGCCGTAAAAAATAATCCTGAACTTCAAAAGGCAATGGAATCTTTAAAATCTCTTCAAGAGAATACAAAGAAGATGGAAGCTCTTCTCAATGAAGAACTTTGATCTTAATTTATTGATGAACCTTTCCATCTGGAAGACAAATTGAGCACCCTCCATCTTCTTCATCGATATGAGAGGCAATTTCTTCATCCAGCATTTCCTTAAGCTTTTCAACTGTTTCACTTGAGGCACCGAGAGATTCAATAAGAGTTTGCGAGACTGAAGGGATAACTAGCTTAATATCAAGGCCCATTTCTTCCAGCTCTTCAGATTTTTGATAAGCACGATCTGCGTCTTCCATTGAAAACTCATATAAGGTAGAATTGGATAGGTTATCAATAATTTTAATGCGGCTAGACATGTGAACTCCCATTACTCTTATTGATTAAATGTAACATACGAAGGCTTAATCGTGAAAATTAAAAAACTATTCTTTTTATCTAATAACCAAATGATGATAACTGCTATCGAGGCCTTAGGTAGGGAAGTCGGTGGAGATTTCTTCACGCTATCTAATGAAGAAGAGGCCTTTCATTTTATCAGAGATATTGTGCCTGAAGTCATCCTCGTGGATCTTTCGACAATCACGGCCGATACAATTGGAAAAATCGAATCAGAGTTTTGCCAAAATATCCCTGTTGTTCAACTTGTGACGAAGGGTGAAGAGGGTGCTCAGCGTGTTATAGAGGCACCGTTAGATATTGCAAATTTACTTTCTAACCTCGATCGTATTTGTGGAGATTTTAATGGAGAGGGATGAGTTTTACATGTATCTTGGCCTTGCCATTATAATTCTCGTAATCATAGGAACATACTATTGGCGATTTCATTCTTAAAAAATATATTCAAAGGAAAAACTATGTCTAAGATTCGTTGTGCTCACATTCTTGTTGATCAAGAATATGAAGCGAAAGATTTATTAAAAAAGCTTGAAGATGGAAAAACTTTTGAAGAACTTGCAAAAGATTTTTCTAATTGTCCTTCTGGGCAACAAGGTGGAGACCTTGGAGAGTTTGGAAAAGGGATGATGGTGGCACCATTTGAAAAAGCTGCGTTTGCACTAGAAGTTGGAGAGCTCTCTCCAATCGTTCGCACGCAATTTGGTTACCACCTAATTAAGAGAATCTCTTAAGACTTCTACTTCTGTTCTGGGCACTTGCTGTCCAGAACTAGTATTTGCCCTTCCTTATCATTTAATACTAAACAAGAACTTTTCTCATCTTTGATATTCTTAATGATTTCATTGTGGATGGCCATGCAATGTCCATATCCTGGAAGAGTGAAAATATCGTGTCCACGTGTGCTATATAGGTTTAGGCCATTGATAAAACCCTGACAGTCGAGAATGACCTTATCGTAGTTCTTATTTTTGATTGAGAACATGAAGTCCATATCTGTTTTAAAATAAGCTTCAACGTCGATTGTTTTAACTGCTGAAAAGGCAGACCAAGATAGCGTAGATAGAAGTGTTGCGAGTATGATTTTGTTCATACTCGCTCATCGGAATAGTAAAATTTAAATTTAATTTTTTACTTAGACTTCGTCTAGTTCGTCTAGAAGGGGATCGTGAGGTCCGAGCTCAAACTTTTGTAACCCTAATGGATTATAAATAAAGTCAGGTACTCTAACTTGATAGTAGATCCCTTTTTCGTGATTACTTGTTTTAATGACGTTTGTTTTTGAAACCACAATTGAGTGTGCGGCCCCTGCATCATATGGAATAAAGAGATCGTAATTATTCTGCTTTTCTAAAAAGAAGTTAACGATGTATTCACGAAGGTTATCAATTTCATCAGTATTAAAACTAGAGATCACAAAGCTATTAGGATGTTTTCTCTTGATGATAGTTTCAGTAATCTTATCATTTAACTTATCTTTCTTATTGAAGACAATGAAGCGCTCTTTATCAGCAAGTCCAAGTTCACTTAGTACATTATTTGTAACTTCAAGATGCTTTTCGTAATTAGGATCACTAATATCACAAGCGATTATTAGAAGGTCCGCTTCTAGGGCAGATTCAAGAGTTGTCTTGAAACCATCAATAAGAGTGTTTGGAAGGTTTGATAAGAAACCTACCGTATCAATAAGGATCATCGGCGGCTTTGTATCTGGGTTTAACATCCTAAATGTCGAATCAAGAGTCGCAAATAGCTTATCTTCTTCTAAGACGTTTACGCGGCAAAGACGATTCATAAGAGACGACTTCCCAGCATTTGTATAACCAACAAGGGCCGTTGTAATGGCCTTCTTTGAGCGTTTCTTCTTTTGCTCAATACGAGATTTTTCAACTTCCTTAAGTTCTTTCTTGTAGAACTCAATACGCTCGCGAATGATACGACGGTCAAGCTCGATCTGCTGTTCACCCTCTCCACCACGGACACCAATACCACCTTTTTGACGGCCAAGGTGAGACCAGAAACCGGCCAGGCGAGGAAGGATATATTGCAGACGTGAGATTTCAATTTGAATACGTGCTTCTTTTGTACGGGCGTGCTCAGAGAAGATCTCAAGAATAATATGGCAACGGTCAACAACCGACATTCCTGTTAGCTTTTTGATATTTCTAATTTGTGAAGATGTAAGCTCGCAGTCAAAAACAAGAAGAGTCGAGCCTTCAGCTTTTGCATCCATTGCGATTTCTTCAAGCTTTCCTGTTCCTAAGATTGTTCCAGGATCAACAGTCTTCTTATTTTGAATATACTGTTCACCTGTTTCAATATCTAATGTTCGCATTAGTTCTCTTAGCTCTCCAAGTGAACGGAGAGTGTCTTTTTCTGTCGCATGTTCTTTAAACTTTGGACAAACTAAAGATACAAGTGAGGCCTTTGCCTCACGTGAAATAAAAAATTCATTATCAAGCATAAGTAATTTCCACTAATCTGTTATCGATAAGGCGAGTAGGTTTACTTCCTACAAAATATGCACCAGCGATAACAACTTCTTTTGTATTTGATTCAACATCTTCTAAATTAGTACTATCAAGTACTTCAAGATAATCCCAATTTGAATCTTTTAAAGTTTCCTCAAGGATTTCGTTAAGCTGAGCCTGTGCTTCAACCCATGTCGTTCTTGCTAGAAGATTTTCTAGTTCATTTAATTTATTTGGAAGAATAAGAGCAAATTCTTTTTCTTCACTTGTCAGGTAGCCATTTCGTGATGAAAGGGCAAGGCCACTTTCTTCGCGTTTAATTGGCACTGTTTTAATTTCAAGTTCAAGATTTAAGTCATGGGCCATTTTCCTAATGACACAAACTTGTTGATAATCTTTCTGACCAAAGAAAGCCTGGCTTGGTTTAATTAGTGTGAAGAGTTGATAAACAACAGTTGTCACACCACTAAAGTGCGTCGGACGACTTTGTCCACATAGCTTTTGCGTAATACCATCAACTGATACCGTCGTGTTAAAGCCTGCTGGATAAACTTCACTATTATCTTTTGGTAGGAAAACTAATATATCAGCGGCACGATTACCTGCCGTTTCCTTGATTAGGTCAAGGTCTTGTTCTGGTGTTCGAGGGTAGCTATCCAGATCTTCATTTTCTCCAAATTGCTTTGGGTTTACAAAGATTGTGACAACAACTTTATCACAGGTTTCAAGAGCGTTTGTTAGAAGGCTCATGTGACCTGCGTGTAGATTTCCCATTGTTGCAACAAGGCCAAGAGAGTCGTGTGAGACTTCTTTCATTGCTGCAATTAAATCTGATCGCGTTTGAATTAACTTCAAGCTTTAATCCTTTTAAATATTTCTTTTGCTAACTCGATTTTTGATAGCTCACCAGTAAAGGCAATTACGCCATCGTTAAGGATTGTGTAGTAAGCTTCATTATTACCAAAGCCCTTTCGTGAACTCTTACAAAGGCCACTGTCGACATGAGTTCCGATTAAGAGTTTCGTTGGCTTACGATTATATTTTGATTCTAAGACTTCTTTAGAAAGATCTGTTTCAGCAGCAAATCCGACAATAATTTGATTCTCTAACTTATTGGCAACAACATGAGCAAGAACATCTTGGGCCTTTTCAAATTCTAAACTAGAAGATAGGGCTTCCTTCTTTAGTTTACCTTCTGCTGTCTTAAATTTTAGATCACTAATGGCGGCCGTTGAAATATAAGTATCAAATTGATTTTCAAGCGCAAGAACTGCTTCATACATTTCATCCGTTGTGCGAACTGAAATGATTTTAACTCCTGGAAGGCTTTTTAAAAATTGAAATTCTGGACATGAGTTTTGTCCTAGTAGAATTGTCGTTTGATATCCTAAGCGAAGAGATTCTTTTGCAATTTCATAACCTGTTTTACCAGATGATGGATTTGTTACAAAACGTACAGGATCAATTGGAGCAACAGTTGCTCCCGCTGTAATAACAACTCGTTTTGATGATTCATTTATTGATGGGTTGATAGCATCAAAATTGGCCAGGACCTCTTCAACTGCTGGAATTTTTCCCGCACCGACATCACCACATGCGAGTTCACCAGAAGCTGGTGGGTAGATAAAGATATTACTTTGCTTATTCAGCCTCTCAAGTAGGTCAATATTTTCTTGAGTGATTGGATTCGTCCACATTGACGTATTCATGGCAGGATAAATAATCGTTTGAAACTTATCCCATCCTGCTAAAAAGATTGATGTTAGTAGATCATCGGCCTTACCCATGGCAAGATTGGCAGTTGTATTAGCACTGGCCGGATAGATATGAAGTGAGTCTGCCCACTTTGCTAGCTCAATATGAAGAACAGATTTTGTTTCGACACTTCCACTAAAGTCAGATTGCGCGCTATAGACTTGGGCGGCACCAAGGTAAGTATAGAGGTCAGCATGAACAAATTTCGTTGCTCCACTTGTTAAAATAACCTTTACCTCGTGACCTTTCTTTACCAGCCCTCTTACAAACTCAATTGATTTATAAGCGGAAACTGAGCCACATACACCTACTAATATTTTCATATATTTAACTTTCTGGTTGTTAATACTATGTGTCTATCTTATATATGTTTTTAAGGATTTAGGCCATTGAATTTGAAATATCTGAAGGTATTCGGAAGGCCTGTGTAATAAGTAACAAAGGTAAGTTTATGAAATTTGGTAAGTTCTCAATCATCTCACAACGTGACGTACAAGCACTGGGAGATACACTAGAACTAATCTACATAAATTACGATCATATCGTGTCAATGAAGCCAATTAATATCGTTATTGAAGGTGATGTTAAGGAAGGTTATTGGCTACGACTTTCTAATGGCAAGAAGTATCGCGCTATCGAAATTCCAGCAAATTTTAAAAAGAACTTTGTAGGTTAAAGTAGACTAAAGAGAGCATGATGAATTAGTTCGCTCTGGATTTCACCACAATCTTTTAATTTATGAGAATCACCACCAGTTAAAATGACTCTGTGTTGATTATATTTTTTCACTTGGGAAATAATCATCTCAAGATAGGCCATGTAGGCATGTGAGATGGCCTGTTCTGTATTAGTCATATCATTTATATCGATTTCACTTAGTAGGGGAAGATTCGCTGAAAATTCTGGGTATGATTTTAAGTAATTTGCCAGTCCTAAAAAGATCGGGCCACCAAGATGTTTTCCATGATCAATTTCATCGAATGTGATGAAGCTTCCTGTATCGACGAGTAGAAGTTTTTCGTTCGGAAAATTCTTTTGTAGGTAATGGGAAATTACCTTGCGATCAATACCTAGCTTATTTGGATCGTAAGTCGTTTTAAAATCCCTAATAAGATCATTCGCATTCTCTGCTCTTTCAGGCAGTAAGTCTGTTATTTCTTTTGAGACATTAGAATAGATAATTGGAGCACTCTCTTCAAATTTAAAACTAAAATCTGAGATATTTAATTTTTTAACATCTCTTAGAATGCTATCTTTAAAAACACCTATTTTTAAGAAAGTGTTTCCACTATCAATGGTGTAGGTCTGCATCGTCTGAATTATCCGCTTTTTTACTTTTAAGAATATATTCACTAATGAGTTTTAGTTTTTGTTCGTAGAAGTTAGCAATTGGCTTACAAAAATTTGGATACTTTCCAGGTCCCATCTTCAAGAGATCATTAATCACAAGAACTTGCCCATCTGTATTCTTTCCGGCTCCAATTCCAATTGTTGGAATTGAAAGCTCTCTTGTAATAATTGTCGCAATCTCATCAGTGACACATTCAAGAACAATTGAAAAACAACCAGCTTCTTCTAAAAGTTTTGCTTCGGCAAGTAGTCTTGCTTTATCCGAATCATCCTTACCGTGAGTATAGTAACCACCTTGCTCATGAACGCTTTGAGGCGTTAGACCAATATGGCCCATAACAGGAATCCCTGATTGAGTAAGTCTTTTGATGATATCTAATTGGTGAGGGTAGGCACCTTCAAGCTTAAGTGCTTCAGCTTGAGTTTCTTGAAATAACTTTGTGGCATTTTCAAGGGCCTTATCAAAAGTTGTATATGAACCAAAAGGCATATCAACAATAACAAATTTATTTGGAGCACCTCTTCTTACTGCTGCACCAAAAATGGACATTTCTGTTAGGCTAACTTGAACAGTCGTATCATAACCAAGAACAACATTACCAAGGCTGTCGCCCACAAGAATCATATCAAGCTCAGTTTCATTTAACATTTGAGCTGTTTGATAATCGTAACAAGTAAGAACTTGTAGTGACTTTCCTGTTGCAGAAAGTTTTGATTTTCTAATTTTGCGAGTTGTTAGCTTCTTCATTCCCATGAACCAATTTCTTTCCAAAGCTATTATAAACCTTGGTGATTTCTAAGTTATTCCACTCACTTATAACCTGAGAGAGCTGCTTTTGGAAATCAGTATGAAGAATTTCACGGGCAAAAGAGCCATTTTCGATATTTTCATAGATTTTATTGAGCTTGTTCTGATACTCATCATCAAAAATCAGTGACTTGGCCATTTCTCCACCCATAAAGGCATTTGGAGAGATGAGCTTCATAAACTCGGTTGGGCCAAATTTTATCATGGCGTCAGCTATGAGTTTAACCTCATGCCAACATTCGATATAAGCAATCTCTGGAGTGTGACCTTTTGCAATCAGGGTTTCAAATGACAGCCTTGCAGCTTGGGGAATGACTGAGCATAGGATTGATTGCTCAGAAAAGAGATCACAAATAGTTTCTTCTTCGAAGCTTGCGACAATTGGGCCAACACTAATGCCTAAATCTTTTGATAGCTTTAGAAGTTTCTCATCTTCACAATTAACAACAGCAGTTAAGGGCGCATTTGTTTCGTAACCAAAGCGTAGTTCACTTGCAATAGCTTTTGGCGCCAAGAGAAAGTGCCCATGTGAAGGAAGCTTTGATCGTAGGTCTTGGTACATAACACTATAGCCATGACCGTAAACTAATCTTTGCTTAAAATTCGTATCAGAGAATTGAAGAGAAGTTAAGATTTCTTCATGTGTATCATCTGGTGTTAGGATGATGATAAATTCATAATTAGCAATTTTCGAATTATTGATATCAATTGTTGGAAACCCCATCTTATTTGCAAGGGCGATTGAGCTGCTACCTTGGCGCAAGCCTATAGTGACTGATCGAGCAGAATCTCTTAGGTTAAGTGACCATGATTTTGCTTGAGAGCCAAAGCCAATAATTAAAATATCATTAGAAATATTATCGCTACTATTTTTCATCATAAAAATTAGATATCATGGATTGAAACAATAAGGGAAGTTATGGCACAGGAAGTAATCTATTTTTCTAAAAAAGGCTTAACAGCACGTGATGCATTAATTAATGAGGGAAATCTCTGGGGGAATTCTTTTTTTACAACAATACTTGTTAAAGAGGGAAAGGCGATTTTTTGGGATCAGCATCGTGAAAGATTAGAGAAGTCTTTTCAATATTGTTGGCCTAATGATTTTAGTAAATCTTTAATTGATGAAGTCCAATTGGCCACAGCTAAAATTCTTGATGAGTTTACTTCTATTGCTCATGCTTATCTAAGGATTACATTCTATCGTGAACTATCTGGAGAAATTCAATATTGGATTTGGGCGGTAGAAAAATCGCAATTAACGAGTGCCTTAAAGATTATGTCTCGTTGCTATTATCCTGATCGAAACTTTCCCGACTTTTTAAAGCGCAGTAATTACCAATTTCAATTTCAATTGAGAAAAGAGTGTTTGGCCCAAGGTTATGATGACGTTCTCTTGCTTGATTCTGAATCATATATATTAGAGCTACCTACAGCTAATATTATTTTTAAGAGAGGGGATGAGTATATTACTCCCATTGCTGAGTTTGGTGTTCTTGATGGAATTTCCCTTGAGAGAATTAAGTTTATGCTTGAGAAATTAGGACGTCCGCTAAAAGAGATGCGCGTTCATGCAGCAGAACTACATGAATTTGAAAGTTGTTTTTCTACAAGTTCATTTAATGGCATAAGGCATATTTCAAGTATAGATGAAGTAGCTTATAATGAAGATACACAAATTAAGAAGTTAGTTAACGAGTTTTACGGAGAAATTTGGTGACAAAAGTGTTGAAGGTTAAATGCCCTGAATGCTCAAAAGAGTTTAATTATTATTCAAGTGAATTTCGTCCATTTTGTAGTGAGAAATGTAAAATGGTTGATTTAGGAATGTGGCTTACTGAAAATTATACAGTCGCAAGTAATGAGCCATTATCTGAAAGTGATTTAGAGGCCGTAATTAGAAAGAGACAGGATGAAGAAGATTACTAAGAGTGAACTTATTGCCATTGAAGGTGAGTTGATTAGAATTGCTCGTGGAGCTGGAAGAATTTTAAAACCTTATCAAAAAGATCTTTCAAATTTATCGATTAGTTATAAAGATGCTCAAGGCGCAGTCTCAGCAGCAGATCATGCTTCTGAGGGATATATTATAGACCAGCTCTATAAACTACATTCAGATATTCCTGTATTGGCCGAAGAAGACTTCTATCACAAGTACCAAGGTGATTATAAGCATCTTAAGGAATACCAAGATAGCGACTACCTTTGGGTTATTGACCCCCTTGATGGTACAAATAATTTTGTTCACGGCCTGGAACATTACTGTGTTTGTCTTTCGCTAACTTATAAACTTCAACCGGTTGTTGGGGTAATTTACATCCCTGAAAAAGGTGAGTTTTATTGTGCTACAAAAGGCAATGGAGCATATCTTATGAAGGGCAAAGAAAAGACTCAACTAAAAAAAACGCGCTCAAGAGATCGTGGATTTCTATTAGCAACAGGCTTTGCCACAGAGAAGGGAAAGCCATTTAATGATGAGTTCAAAAAATTTAAAAAAGTCATGGTTAATATCTCTGCTGTTCGCAGACTTGGCTCAGCGGCCATCGATCTTTGTTATGTGGCCCGTGGAATCTTTGATGGCTTTTGGGAGAAGGGGCTGGCCCCATGGGACGTAGCCGCTGGAAAAATAATTTGTTCAGAAGCTGGTGCAAAAGTAACAGAGTATAATGGTCATGATCATAATATCTTCTCAGAGACAATTATTGTAGGCAGAAATCCCCTTTATGAGAAACTAAATGAAATGGTTTCTGATTAAAAAGCTCGGCCAAACACCTACTTTATAGGTTCATTTTTGCTATTTTTTCATATCTTTTAAATAGCGCTGATTATGTTAAAATAATCAAAGGTTTATATATTAAAAGGATTAAAAAGTGACGAATTCTATCACGAGATTATCAAGAGAAATGATGTACGTTAGTGACAACGTTTTTTATATTTTATTCTCTATTCTTATACTTTTAATTTGTATCATCGTCGTTTATTGGTTTTATACAAGAAAACGTATGCAGGAGTTACAACATCAAATTCCAGCAAATGTTCTAAAGAGCTATCTAGACTCAGTTATTCAAAACTCGAATGCTCTTAAGTCATCTCTTTTTAGAGGCGGTGGATTAGATACAGGAGAGGGGATTCCTTCTGTAGTTCCTGGAGGAAGTCTTCCAACAGGTAATGTTGATGGTGCACAGCTTGCAAGTAAGAATGCAGAAATTGCTGCACTAAATGGACAAATTGCAAATAAGGATTCTCTAATTAGAGACCTTGAAGCACAACTTAATGTTGTAGAGCAATCGGGTTCTAATTCTGATTCAGCTCAAATTATAACAAATCTAAATTCTGAAATTGCACAGTTAAAAGCACAAGTTGAAACTTTAAAAACTGCTAGTGCCACGGCCGGTGATAGTAGTGCTGAAGTATCAGCTCTAGCTTCTGAAAGAGATGAGCTTCAAGCTAGACTTAAAGAATATGAAATGATTGAAGGTGATCTTGCTGACCTTAGAAAGTTTAAGCAAGAAAATGAACAACTTAAAGCGCAATTAGCGGATTCTGGAGCAGCTCCAGTAATGCAAGAGCCTACTGAACCTTCAGAGCCTGAGATTGACTTAACTCCAGAAGCCGAACCTGAGGTTGATCTTTCTCCTGAGCCAGATGAATTTACTTCTCCTGAGGAAGAGCCAGTCGAAGCACCAGAGCCAGTTGAAATTCCTGAACCTGAGACGCTGATGGAAGAAGCTCCTGAGGTTTTCGAAGAATCTTTTGATGAACCGACAATGGATGCAGCCCCTGAACCAATTGAAGAAGCAGAGGCACCTGCTCCTGCGCCAGTGGCCGATGTTGCTGCTGAGAAAGCGCCTGATAATGAATCAGCTGAGCAAAAATCTGCAGAAGAACTTTTAAGTGAATTTGAGAAAATGCTAGGTTAGAATTAATTACTAAAATCTTATAAGTTTATTTGGACAAGGATGTCTTTTGAAAAAACTACTTCTTATTGCAACATTAATTGTTAGTTTTAACTCGTACTCTGCTGTTAATCACAAGGCACATCAAGCTGTCTTAACGCAGAAGCTAGAAAGACAATTCAAGTACAATCTAAAGTCTGCTGAAATGGATAAGCTTAAACAGCAAGTATTAAAGCTTAAAGGAAAGTCAGTAGCGGCACTTATCAATGTAATGAAGAACGAAAAGTATCCAGAGAAAAATCGTTGGATGGCCACTTTCTTACTTGGTAGAGTTATGGGAAAGAAATCAGCTCCATTTATTTCTAAGTTTGCGAAGCATCCTAACTGGGTTATGAGAATGGCCGCTCTAAAATCATTATTAGCTTTAAATCAAACAGATTATAAGGATGTTTATAAGCAATCTCTAAAAGACAATTCTCTAATTGTTCGCTATCAAGCACTAGAGAATGTTAAGAAGTTAAACCTTACAGACCTCGCTCCAAATATTTGGGCCATGCTATATGATAAGAGAAACTATCATATCAATGAAAAACTCAAGTCAACAAAGAGGGCCCATATTGTAAAAGAAATTATTACTACAATAGGTGATCTTAAGTTCGAAAAAGCTAAGAAACCTCTTCTATCAATGATTCAAAAAGAAAAATATTCTGATATTCACAGTGAAATCTCTGATACATTAGAGAAGATTACTGGTAGAAAAGCGCCAAACGGTAACTTAAAAGAGAAGAAACGTTTCTGGTCTAAAATTTCTCAAGCGGCAGTAGTTATCCGCTAGTATTCAAAATGATTAATCTGAAATGATGGGTGATGAAACTTAAAGGCATGTCCTTTAGGTTTTATCACAACGATCTCTTTCTCTTCGATATGAGTTTTCTTCTGAGCATCTAAAACACCAATGAATTGCTTTAATTCAATTTGAGAAGGTGTATTAGGAATTGAAGTGAAAATGATATTGAGTTGTTCACCATAATTCTTTGAAAAGAAGTAATGGCTTAAGCTATCTTTAATTAGATTTTTATTCTTAGACTTTAAAATTCTTTCCTCTAGTGTGCCATCAACGAGATGGTTAATGGCCTCGAGGATTTGAGCAGAACTTTCTTGTTGCTCGTCATAGAGACAGATGACTGCGCCAACTTTTTCATTTATTAATGTGAAGAGTTCGTGCTTTAGTGCCATTTTATTGTGCTTTACTTACCTTATCTAGGATTCCGTTAACAAAGCTTTTAGATTCTTCTTTCCCATAGCTCTTTACAAGGTTGATGTACTCATTGATTGCAGCATTATTTGGAGTATCTTCAAACTTAATCTCATAAGTTCCAAGGCAAATAATTGCTCTTTCAATTGCATCTACTGAATCAAAGCTTCTTTTTAGAATATAAGCTGATGCTGTTTCTTTGATTTCAGGAAAGTTCTTGATAACACCTGTAATTAGTTTATTACCAAAGCTTTGTACGCTTGGGTTGATATCATTATCATGGTGCTCTTCGTCTTCTTTCATGTATGATTCTTCAAACATTTCAATATCGGCCTTAAGCTTTCCAATATCATCTTTATATTCTTCAAGTTCTGTTTTGAAGTCTTTTAAAAATAATTTGTAGATAAATTTAAAAGCAAAACGACGTGCTGCTGACTTATTGTTGAATGCTTGGTTTTTCACTAGTTGAATCCTTATTTAATAAAAACTTTTCTTTTAAATTTCCAAATTGACCGATGCTCTTTTGTAAACTTTCGATGAAGCCATCGATGTCTTTAAAGTTCCAATAGAATGAAGCATATCTAACGTAGGCAACAGGGTCTAGCTCGTAAAGCTTTTCCATAACAACTTCACCAACAATTTTCGCAGGAACTTCGATATTGTTCATTTGCGATAGAGTCATCTCAACATCATCAATTAATCGGTTGATTTGTGCCGTAGTTAAAGGTCTTTTTTGACAGGCCTTATTGATCCCTTTCGAAATTTTTTCGCGGTTATATGGCTCTCGTCTTTTGTCATTCTTTACAAGTGCCGGAACTTGAAGCTGAAGCTTCTCATAAGTCGTATAACGAAAGTCACAATTTAGACATGCCCTGCGACGACGAACAGCAAGTCCATCTGACAGATGTCTGGAATCAATAACTTTTGTGTTAGGTGTTTGGCAACTTGGGCAATACATATCTATTTTTAGCATAATATGAATGCATTGCATATTCCCATTTTTACGGTGTGAATATTTATTGAAGAGAAGAGAGCTTTCTGAAATTATCCTCAAGGTCTTCCATTACTTCGTTTCCATCATGGTAGAGAAGAACCGTGAAAAAGTCTTGTTGTTCTCCTGTGCGCTGTGTAATTTTATATGGAGCAACAGCTTCTTGTTTGTACATGTGGGACTTATCCCACTTAATCTGAGGAAAGGATTCAAAGACTAACTGCGCAAATGAAATGCGACTTGTATCTGAAGGGTCCATCTTGTAATCATATGGCTTACCTATATTGCTTAGGGCCAGAACAATTCCTTGAGTTGTTTCATGATAAGATAATTTTCTTTTTCGAATTACAGCAAGGTCGTCTTGATTATAGATCGATTCGATACTTTTTAGTTTGATGCCTTCTCTTGTTGTTGTAATAAAGTTGAGGTTCTTAGATTGAATCTCATTACGATACTTAATAATGAGAGGATGCTTAGATAATCCAAGCTTAACGATTTCATCCCAAGAACCAATCCAGATTCCAACATTATCCCAAAAGCGATCGACGACAGCGTTATTAAAGCTATTCTTATTATGAGTAAAAATAATGTCCATTGGTTTAAGTTGATAAACTAAATGGTCTTTTTCTGTTTTTCCTAAATAGGTAACTTGACCACCTGTTAAATTTTCAAATTTGATAGCTTTATTAAAGTAGCCTACATAGTAAGTCTTATCTTTAAGTGCCATCGATGAGATTGTATTTTGAAGTGAAGAAGTAATTTCATTCCATCTTTTCTTTTTATTATAGCTCTTAATCAATTCATTATAGACAAGCGTCTCTTCAATAAGTGGATTGATATAATAAGAAATTCTTGTTTTATTTTTAACTTCTTCAAATATTTTTATATCACGATAAATTGCGGCCATCTTTGCTAGTCTCCTATGAGAAGGGGACTTAACAAGCTTGTTGACAAGGTTGTTGTGATAATTTTCAAGCTCTTTTTGAAGAGTAATATCTTTTTCACTTTTTATTGCTTCACGAATTTTATTCTTTAATAGTAAGTGATTTTCATAGATTGCAATATTTGCGATAAAACCAATTTTTATGGCCTTTATAATTTCGGCACCTTTTATGTCATAAGGATTAATGATTGCGTAGTCGATATCTCTTTCTTGTCTTTTAAGCTTTCGTTTTCCCTCAAAATATATTTCTCGTCTTTGTTCAACTAGTGTCGTTTGATTAGTTCGTATTTCAAAACGTGTTGTTGGATCTGTTACCCACGAAATATTTTTTAAAAAAGTATTTAGCTCAGAAGTTATTTTTTGATTCGAATCAAAATACGGTGAAATAAATTTTAGAGAACTCTGATTATTTTTCTTTTGTGCTTTTGCAAAGTCCATTCGCCACACAAGATTTTTTTCAACGGCTTCCTGAAGTTCATAGATAACTTCTTTGCTGATCTTGAACTTAGATGGATTGTAGTCTGGTGTTGTTGAAGCGATATAGCGAGATACTGCAGCAGAGTACTGGTCATAGGCCATTTCTATTTGATCGACAGTTGAAGCACAAGACGATAACAAAGTTGAAACTAAAATGACTGAAATAAATTTCGAATGAAAATTCCTCACAATATCCCCACAAACTAAATCTCATTTAGTTATCGGCTAATTTAAGAAATTTTATTAATATTAGAGGATAGTAGGCTACTATCCTCTATAAAGTATTGAAATTAGTAGACAGGAAATTCTTTGCAAAGCTTTTCAACTTGCGACTTGATGTCCTTAAGAGCGGCTTCATTCTCAGCATTTTTTAGGGCCTCGACAATCCAAGTTCCTATTTGCTTCATCTGCTCTTCACCCATTCCACGAGTTGTAAGTGCAGGTGTTCCGAGACGAATCCCACTCGTTACAAATGGAGATCTTGTATCCCCTGGAATCATATTCTTATTACAAGTAATTCCTGCTTCTTCTAAAGCCTTTTCCGCAACTTTACCTGTAACGCCTGCTGGATCAGTTTTCATAAGGATTAGATGATTATCTGTACCACCTGAAACAATTTCCATTCCTAGCTCAATTAGCTGTTTAGCTAATGCTTGAGCGTTTGTAATAACTTGCTTTTGATATTCCTTATATTGTGGATCAAGAGCTTCTTTAAAAGATACCGCTTTCGCAGCAATAACGTGCTCAAGAGGTCCACCTTGAATTCCCGGGAAAACGTTGAAGTTTATCTTCTTTGCAAGTTCTTCATCGTTTGTCAGGATAATACCACCACGTGGTCCACGTAATGTTTTATGTGTAGTAGACGTTACAATATGCGCGTGAGGAAATGGTGAAGGGTGAAGGCCTGCAGCAACAAGGCCAGCGATATGGGCCATATCAACCATTAAGTAAGCACCAACTTCATCAGCTATTTCTCTGAACTTAGCGAAGTCAATTGTTCTTGGATATGCAGATGCACCAGCTACGATTACCTTTGGTTGGTGTTCTTTAGCAGCTCTTCTTACATCATCGTAATCAATCATTTCTGTTTCAGGATTTAATCCATAAAACTTTACATCAAAATATTTTCCAGAGAAGTTTACCGGTGAACCGTGAGTTAGGTGGCCACCTTCTGATAGATCCATCCCAAGAATTTTGTCTCCCGGAGCAATGATTGAAAAGTATGCGGCCATATTTGCGCTTGAACCTGAGTGAGGTTGTACGTTTGCAAATTTACATCCAAACAATTCACATAGACGATTAATTGCAAGCTGTTCAACTGAGTCAACAACTTCGCACCCACCGTAGTAGCGCTTGTTAGGTAAACCTTCGGCATACTTATTTGTAAGTACTGAACCTTGTGCTTCCATTACTGCAAGTGAAGTATAGTTTTCAGAAGCAATTAATTCTAATCCTTCTTCTTGTCTCGCTAGTTCTTTTTTTGTTAACGAGAAAATTTCCTCATCCATTTTTTCTAGGCTATTGGCGTTTTTATGAAACATTCTTTATCCTTCAATTTTCTTCAGTACTAATGAAGAGTTAGTCGACCCAAAACCAAATGAGTTATTAAGGGCGTATTTAATATCTTTCTTAACTGCCTTATTAGGAGTGTAGTTAAGATCACATTTAGGGTCTTGATTGTCGATGTTAATCGTTGGGGGAATAATCCCGTGGTGAAGAGCTAGAGCTGTAAAGACAGTCTCAACACCACCAGCAGCACCTAAAAGGTGACCAGTCATTGACTTAGTTGAAGATACATTTATTTTCTTTGCATGCTCTTCTCCTAGTACTCTTTTAATTGCACCAGTTTCTGCAACATCTCCAAGTGGAGTTGATGTTCCGTGAGCATTTACGTAATCAATATCTTCTGGAGAAATACCTGCATCTTCGATAGCTTTTTTCATACAACCGTAAGCACCATCACCTTCTGGATGTGGAGCTGTAATATGGTGAGCATCTGAAGTTGCACCGTGACCTACGATTTCTGCATAGATCTTAGCTCCTCTCTTAACTGCACTTTCATATTCTTCAAGAATTAGAACTCCAGCACCTTCACCCATTACAAAACCATCACGATCAATATCAAATGGACGAGAAGCTTTAGTAGGCTCATCAACGCGCTTTGAAAATGCTTTCATATTGATGAATCCACCCATACCTAGGTTACAGATAACAGCTTCAGCTCCACCTGTAATCATGAGGTCATGACGGCCAGAACGAATCTCTTCTACCGCATTTGAAATAGCGTGGCACGAAGATGCACATGCAGATGAAACAGTGTAGTTAACACCCATGAATCCATGTCTAATACTTAAAACACCAGTTGCCATATTTGGAATAATCGCCGGGATGAAAAAAGGTGAGATACGACGTGGCCCACGCTCGACAAATGTCCTTGCTGTTTCTTCTGTAATTGGGAAACCACCAATACCAACTCCAAGGATTGCACCAACTTTGTACTTATCGAAATCCTCTAGGTTTGCACCAGAGTCTTTTAGGGCCTCTTCAGTTGCGTGAAGAGCAAAGTGAATGAAGCGGTCATATTTTTTCGCTTCACGAGCTTCCATGATATTTTCATCTAATTCGAAGTTTTTAACTTCTCCAGCAATTTTGATTGCTAGATCTGGAATAGGGAAGCTTTCAGCTTCTGAGATTCCTGATCTTCCTTCGATTAGTCCATTCCAAACATCTTGTGTGTTGTGACCTAATCCACAAATTGTTCCAAGGCCTGTGATAACAACACGTTTATTACTTCTGTTACTCATATATATTCCTTTATCTTCCTTTATTTATTCTTCAATTCTACTAAGTTTTTTTCCTAGTATTTGATAATTTTGCAGGCATTTTGACAAGGCATAGAGGGTCTTAATTTTTACGCTTTTCAAGCATTACTGTTTAATTTTTAACGTAATTTCAGGAGGTTGAACACTTTATTCATTTTTATCGTTAATAAGTTAATATTTTTAAAGGCTTATACGATAAGACTGCCATGAAAAAGATTAACCTATTAATTTTATCAATTTTATCTATTTACACTTATGGCCAAAAAGTATCCGTTGAGTTTGCCAACGATATGTACTTTGATAGCTGTAATGCTCCTGCCGAGCTGCCTGTTGTTATTTGCGAAGATGGGGATTCTCAAGTCGTACTTCAGCGAAATCAAAAAGGGCACTTATTTGGAATTTATCGAAACGGTAGTATCAAGGAAACTGAAATATTTCCTGTCAGAACAATTAGTGATGGAAAAAATGTTATTTTTCATAATGCTAATAGTGAGCAGTTTGTTTCTCAAAGAGCAGTTGAAGAGTTTGACACTCCAGCAGGTCGTCTAAAAGATATGGATGATGCGCAAAAGTCGATTTTCTCGCTTATTCGAAATATTCATCCTTCTCATAAGGAAATTAGAGACAGTTTACAAAACTTCTTAGAAGGTGTTGAAAACGATATCGAACGCCAGAATGAAAAGGTTACTCAAGCCTACACAAAAATGTGGGTGCAGGATAATAGTAATAAGAATCATCAATGTGAAATGGCCACTAAGTGTACGATAAAAAAGTGTGGCGATAATCACTACATTATCTTTGATCCAAGCCGTAACGTTTACATGCCAATCAATTACTCTCGCGATAATCGAGGTAATGCTCAATTTACAAAGAATGATAGTTATATCAAATATGCTCGTACTCTTGGTGGAGCAATTATTGAAAGAAATGCTGAGTACGAGAAGTCTCGCCTTACGGCCCAAAGAAAAGCGCCTGAAGTTATGGGAAATAACTCATCAGCTTTCTTTAGTATGCAAGACGCAGGCTTTAGTGACTATTTGAAAACAGTTCTTCCACATTGTACTAAAGAGGTTCAGGGCGATATTATTGCACTTGGGAGGCAGTCGGTTCGCGAAAGAGATAATTTAGACTTCGTTCATCTCGTTGATGTTGTAAACGGAAATATCAATAGTCAGTATATTAATCGCCAATTCCTGCCAAAGAATAGTTGTCGCGATGGTGATAGCTACTATGCTTCTGATTCTTATGAAAAAGTTAAGGAGTATCGTCCTCGTGCAAGTGGTGTAATTTCTCTTCAAAAAGCAAACGAGCTATTTAAAAAGGCACGTGCGATGAAGGGGATGGCCTGGAAATATGTTCAAGACGGTTGTTATGCTCGTTCAGAGTTAATGGTAAATATGTTTGAAGAAGAAGGTGTTGTTGCAGATAAGGCATGGGCATCTGGTAAGCTTAAGATACCAAATCAACAATATCCTTTCTGGAGTTATCATACAGCACCTGTTGTGTACGTTGATAATGGAAGAGGTGGGGTATCTAAAATGATTATCGATCCTTCGATTGCTTCAAAACCAATTGAAGTGAACGAATGGTTAAAAACTATGGGAGCAGATGCTTCTAAAGTTGACCATGTTGGATTTCCTCCAAGTTTAGATGCAATAAGTGTTGGCCGAACAGCATTTGGAATTGCGAGTAGAGATTCTTATCACCCTCAAACTGCTTCGAATATGATGAGTCGTGAAGCTAGGGCAATAGCGGCAAAGACTTTACTAGCAACTTATGAGAAGAGAACTCTTTAGGAATAGATAAAATGAAAAAAATAATTCTTTGTACACTACTTAGCTTTCTGTCAGTTCATGCTGCGACTATAGCGACGTCACAATACCAAGTCGCTACTTTCCAAATGGAAAAGAACGAAATTACTGTTAGTTTTGTTGAGAGTGCTCCTTTCTATCAAGCGAAAAAGAAAGATGCGAATTGTTTTCAAAAGGCAATTGAAGACAAGGAGAAAGTTGAAATTAAGTACGATTACAAAACTTTTCAAATACAAAGCTGTAAAAATTTATAAAAAGAAAGCCTGCTTTAAGCAGGCTTTTTTTATCTAAGAATTATTTTTTTGATTATTGCTTAGACTCTAGGTACTTAACTACGTCTTGAACAGACTTAAGTCCTTCTGCATCTTCTTCTGGAATTTGAATATCAAATTCATCTTCCATCTTCATCATAAGTTCAACGATGTCTAGTGAGTCTAGGTTTAGATCGTCTACGAATGAAGTTGTTGCATTGATTTTTGCGATATCGATTTTTGTTTGATCCGCTACTAGTTGAATTACTTTTTGTTCCATATTTGTCTCCTAATAAATATATTAAGTTATAAACTCAATTTCTCTCTCTTATATAAAAATTTAATTTTAGTATATTAATATTTTTCTAGATATAAAGTCCACCGTCAATTTTAATAACTTCACCAGTAATATATCCTGACGCTTGGCTAAGTAGGAAGCAAACTAGGTTTGATACATCTTCCGTTGACCCAAAGCGTGAAGTTGGAATTGAAGCTATATAAGCTTCTTTCGCCTTTTCTTCAAGAGCATCAGTCATATCCGTTTCAATAAATCCTGGACAGATAGCGTTACAACGAATGTTGCGACTAGCTAATTCTTTGGCAATTGATTTTGTTGCACCAATAAGCCCTGCTTTAGAAGCTGCATAAGCTGTTTGAGAAACGTTACCCATTAAACCAACAACTGAGCTCATATTAACAATTGAAACATTTTCAGCTTTTAAGAATCCACGTGAACAGATACTTGTTAGCATGATAGCACCTTTAAGGTTTGTATCGATAACTGCGTCTAGGTCAGCCTTTCTCGTTCTAAGCAGAAGAGTGTCTTTTGAAACACCCGCATTATTTACAAGACCTTCAACTGGACCAAATTCCTTAACAAAGTCATTTACTGCCGTCTTCATTTGTTCTTCATTATTTAGATCGAACATTAGGCCAGTTACATTTGAAGCACCAAGCGCTTTAAGTTGCGACTCAACTTCTTTAGCAACATCTTCTTTTCCTTCACGGTAGTTGAAGATAACGTGTGCGCCTTGAGAAGCAAGTGATTTAGCGATATCTAGTCCGATACCACGGCTTGCTCCTGTTATTAAAACTTTCTTGTTCTTTAAATCGTTATAAGTTGCAATCATATTTGCTCCTAAGAGTTTAGTGCTTCTCTTAATTCATCAAAGGCACCATCTTTGTCTAAAGAGATAACTTTGATATTACGGTTAATTTTTCTTGCTAGTCCCATTAGAACTCGTCCTGGCCCAACCTCAACACAAAGAGTGTCATCATCAAGGCTTGCAAAACTTTGAGTCCAAAGAACTGAACCATCAATTTGCTTGATCAGGTTCTCTTTTACAACTTCACCGTCTGTACCAATTTGATACTTTTTGGCGTCAATATTGGCAATATAAGGAATTGTCGTTTTATTAAAAGTTACGTCATTAAAAAATGCTGCCATATTTTCTCTAGCTGGTTTCATAAGACTAGAGTGGAATGGAGCACTTACTTTCAGCTCAACTGTTTTATGTGGTTCAGAGAAGTTTTCTGAAATCCATGAAACGGCCTTGTCACATGCGTCTGCATGTCCCGAAATAACGATTTGTCCTGGCTCATTAAAGTTTGCAGGCATTACTTCATTGCCTTCAGTTGAAGCTTCTTTACATGCTTTTTCAACGATATCTGCAGGAACTCTCATTACAGCATACATTTTTCCCATTCCCGCAGGAACAGCTTCTTGCATATATTTTCCACGATTGTGAACAGCTCTTAGCGCATCTTCAAAGCTTAGAGCACCAGCTGCAACAAGTGCAGGGTATTCACCAACTGAGTGTCCAAGTACACATGAAACTTCAACACCTGCTGCATCTAAGATCTCTTTAGCTTTTTGAAATAGGCCAATTGAGTAAGTCAGAATTGCTGGTTGAGTGTTTTGTGTAAGAGTTAGCTCTTCTTCAGGGCCTTCAAGCATAATCTTTGAAAGGTTGTATCCAAGAGCTCCATTTGCTTCTTCAAGTAATTCAAATGATGGGTGTCCTTCAAGACTTTTTCCCATTCCTACGTATTGTGATCCCTGACCAGGGAAAATTAAAACAACTTTTTTCATAATATAAAACCTTAATTAATATCTAAGTAGAGTTGCTCCACTAGTTAAACCTGCACCAAACGCATCTAGTAATAGTAGCTGACCACGTTTGATTCTTCCATCAACAATTGCTTCGTGCATTGCGATTGGAACAGTTGCCGCCGATGTATTTGCGTACTTATCAATATTAACAATTACTTTCTCTGGGTTGATTCCTAGAAGTTTTCCTGTTGTTTCGATGATTCTTACGTTTGCTTGGTGAGGGATTAACCAATCAACTTCTTCTAAGTCTTTACCTGCTTTTTCTAAAACTTTTTTAGCATTTTCGGCAAGAGTTCTCGTTGCTACACGGAACATTTCTTTACCTTTCATTTGCATAAAGTGAGTTCTCTCGTTTAGGTGTTGAGATGTAATTGGATCAACTGCTCCACCAACTGGTTGGTCAAAGAATTCTTTACCTGCACCATCTGCACCTAATTCAAGTGAAAGGATATCTGAGTCATCACCATCTTCGTTTGCACCAACAATGGCAACACCACAACCATCTCCAAAAAGAATACAAGTGTTACGATCTTCCCAGTTCACTTCTCTAGATAACATTTCCGAACCAACAACAAGGGCATTCTTAATTGCACCCATGCGAATAAGTCCTGTCACCATATTTAAACCGTAAACAAATCCAGAACATGCTGCTGCAATATCAATGGCCGCACACTTATTTGTGATTCCTAGCTTTTGTTGAAGAATACAAGCTGTATTTGGAAGTTTATAATCTGGAGTAACCGATGCGAAGATAATCATATCAATATCATTTGGCTCAAGGTTTGCCGCTTTTAGTGCATCTTGAGTTGCATGGTAGGCCATATCACTTGGCCACTCGCCACCTTCTGTTGAGCAAATATGACGCTGACGGATTCCCGTTCTTTCATAAATCCATTCGTCACTTGTTTCAACCATACTTTCTAGGTCGACATTTGTTCTAACTTCTTTTGGAGCGTAGATTCCAGTTCCTTTAATCTTTACTTTAATATCCATTTAAATTCCTAATCTTGGTAATAAAAAATTGCGCCTATTTTATTGAGTATAACAATGATGGGGAAGGGCAGGGGCGTTATTATTTGACACTGTGTGTTTTTTGGTCAAATTTACAATAAAAGGCCACGTTTGTGGCCTTGTGTTCATTTTAAAAGTTTTGAAGCTTCTTTAAGCCTTTGTAGACGGCGTGAAGCCAATCCTGTCTTTAAGAATTGAACAAGATCTGCTTTCTCATCCTCTGTTAATTGTAGTGGGCGTCTAATATCGTCATCGCTTATTAACTGATATCGCAATTTATTGTTAACAAAATTTTCATCTTTTACGATTTTTTCTTCGTAATGACCTTGAGTTACCTCTGTGACAATATAGTTTTTAATAGCAGGACGCGTGTGATTATAGTGATCAACAACCTCTTCTAGAGTCTCATAAACACCGTTGTGCATATAGGGTGCAGATAGATGAATATTTCTTAGCGGTGGTGTTCTGAAATTATATTGGTCTGCCTTATTGCCAGTGACTTCGAAGCGACCTTTATCGTTCAAGGTAGCATCTGAACTGATTGGCCCAATTTGTGGAAGCCCAATTGATTTATAATCCCAGTCCGTTAAGTGTTGGCCACTGTGGCAGTTGATACAAGCGCCTTTATCTAAGAAAACTTTTAGACCTCTTTTTTCGGATTCATTTAGTGCTCCTTGATTTCCATTTAAGTATTCATCGTAGGGAGTATCAACAAGGTTAAAGTTTCTAGTGATAAAAGCTGCTAGTGCATTAGCAACATGTGAAATATCAATTTTATTTGCTTCAAAATCTTTTGGGTAAGCGCGTTTGAAAAGATTTTGGTACATCGCGCTTTTAGATCCATTTAGAAGGCGCTTAACTAGAGCATCCCACTTTGCTAAGTCTCCTTTTTTAGAGGCGATTTCATTATCCTTTCCTAACATCTCTTCAACAGAGAGGAGAGGGAAGATAACTTGAGCTGCTAGGGCATTGCGAATTTTCTTATTTAGTTCAGGCTTGTTATTAAGCTCCACACTTGGAGTTTTAAATTCACCCTTGTTCCAGTCAACGTGAACTCGTCCATCCCAAAACATATCTGTAATTTCGTCGTAGCCAAGATTGATTAAGGCCGGAGCATGGCGCTTAATAATATGGCCTTTGCCGTCTTGAACGCGACTTTTTCCAAGTCCGGCACCACCAGTTCCAATTGAGAATGGAATATTGTCTCCTGTACCAAGCATTGGATGATGACAGTGCATGCATGTGATGTCTTTATTTCCACTTAGGCGAACCTCTGCAAATAGGCGCGATCCTAGAATTACTTCATTCTGATTTTGTAGTTGGGATTCAGGTAGGGAAGTTAAGTTGTGTTTTTTGATGAGCTTAGAAAGTGCTTCATCTAATGGGGACAGGGCAAATGTATTAAATACGAATGCAATTGTTAAAAGTAGTCTCATGGTCTCTCTCTCAGTTTGTGTAGTTTAGTTATACTAAAAGAAAGTTTGATGGGTCAAACTGATTTTTATTAGGTTCCAGCAGACTTTGAAAACGCAAAAAGCCCACTCATAGAGTGGGCTTTCTTATATGAGAAATAATGAATTATCTTATTCTTCTACTTCTTCTCTGTCTGCTTTTGTAGCGAATACTTTCTTACCTTTCCAGTAACCAGATGGAGAAATACATCCCTTCTTAGTTAACTCACCAGTTGTTGAATCAGCTACAACTACATTATTCGCGTAAAGCTTGTGTGTTTGACCAGCTCTTCTTAGGCCTTTTCTTGAAACACTTGTCTTCTTCTTAGGTACTGCCATTTTCTACTCCGTTATATTCAACTTCAATTTTTAAAAATCTTTACGAATGAGCTTACTTAAATACCTTACTCACTCCATTATTACAAGCCTAAAAGTTAGGCCTTATTAATTCTTATGTTCGCAACTGCTTGTATTTAGGTCGACTCCACAAGTTTGACATAGACCCTTGCAGTCTGCGTCATGAACTGGGTAGTGATTTATGGCCAAAAAGCAGTTTTCTGCTACGGCTTCTCTTAAATCTGCCTTACCTCTTTCGTGGAAAAACATATCTGCAGTTTCATCAGAGATGTAAATCTCATCAACTTCTTCATACTCAGGATCGTCTTCATATCTCTTATTAATAAAAGCACAAGTGAACTCTGTTTCAAACTCTTGAGGAGTATCAATAAGACAACGTACACAAGTTGCTGTATAGGCTCCTGAAGCTTTTCCTTTAACGATTAGGTGCTCGCCGAAAGTATAGTCGCGAGCATTTTTAAGTTGAAGTTCAACATTTAAGTGCTCGAAGCCCTCAGGCTTAACTTCAGGTTCGAAGTCCTTTGTAATACCGTCTAGGATTGATTTTACCCACGCATTATTTTTATCAGTAAGATGATAAGTTTCAAACTCGTCACCTACGCGTGAGATGAGAATCGTTGAATCTTTTAAGAATGTATTATCTTTATTTACGATTTGCATTTTTTCCTCTGTGATTTGAGTTCTCTGTTTATATTGCGAGGGGCCAAAAGGCAAGAAAATTAGGACATTATGAACTTAATCGTGTAGTTTTTTACTTATGAGAATCTTTCTAACGGGCTTTTCTGGAGCCGGCAAAACAACATTTGGTGAGAAGCTATCTAAGGATGATAAATTTCAAGTATTTGACTTAGATGAGGAAATTTTTAATCGTATGGGAACTGGCTATGACTCGCTTGCGGAGTATATTCAGGACATTGGCATTGAAGAATTTCGTAAAGACGAAATCGATATGATTAAGCTACTTCATCAAAATATGAAAGATGATTATCTTGTTTCACTTGGGGCCGGAGCATTAGATGAGCAAGTTGTGGTTGATTTCATTTCAGAAATTGGCGGAAAGCTTGTTTATATTCAAAGTACATTTGAAGAATGCTGGGAAAGGCTTAAAAAGGATAATAATCGTCCATTGGCCAAAAATGGTATCGATTTTATGAAAGATCTCTATGAAAAGCGAACTCCAAGCTATGAAAAAAGTGATCTATTTCTTACGCAGGCACAAATTCAAGAAATAAATACAGTAGAAGAGCTCTTAAAATTGCTATAACCCTTCTATTTTGATACGATTTTAGACGATGTTATGTCCTTAGAAGGAGTTTTTGCGCCATGACAATGATTAGTCCAAAAGTAGCCATTCTTTCTTCGATGATTGAAGATTGTAAGGGATTTTCTAAAATCTTTAAAAATATCAATATTCTTATTGATTCATTTGATGACGCAGATTCATTTCTAATCTCTCATATTCAAAGACAATATGACTTAGTATTAGTACGCGCTCAAGATGTGGACTATGAAGGCCAATCTCTTTTTGATCGTCCTGAGCTAAAGAAAGTTCAAAGAGCATTCATTGTTGCTTCAAACTCTGACTTGAAGTCAGTTGCTAAAATTGAAAGTCTTGGATCGATCTTCACTGAATTAGATCTTCTAGTGCAAGTGCGTGGAGTTCTTGATCAATATAATCGCAAAACATCTTTAATTAGACAGGTTAATCAGCTTGAAACTTTCCATGATAAATATCGTCACAAACAAGAAGCTTTAGTTGCAAGTCTTGAGAGTGAAAGAACGAAGACTCTTTATGGAAAAGATTTCTTTGAAGTTTGCGACATAATTAATTTCAATAAAGATGAGAGTGACTTTAAATCTCTAATTGCAAATGTATTTGAGCCACAAGAATTTGTAACAAGTGTTACAGTTTTTGATCTTAATAGTAATACGAATAAGTTATGTGCCGTTAAATATGATGGGATGAAGAATATCAATGTTCCTGATATCTGGTTAGGTCATATTAAGCTTAGAGGGGTTAATGAGAACGGAATGAATATGGTAAAGAATATAGTTTCTAGCCTTGTTCATAATCCTGTTGTAACTCTTGCAATGTCTGCAAATGGTGTGGATATTACAACTGTTGTAGCTCTTGAAGTTGATCGTGATTACTTATTTAATTTTAACTGGCAGGTTGTAGAGTCTCTACTAAGTGGAGTATATGCTCAAATAGTGAATGCAAATACTCACTCAGCTGCGGTGGCAAGTGCTCAAGGACCTTTTGAGTTACTAGGTCAAATCTCTCAAACTACTCACGGAAGAAATCTTATTGCTGTAGACACTTCTGAAATATCAGATCTACTGGAATTAAGATCGGACTTTGATTTTGATTGGGAAACTTTTTGGCGCGATATGAAGATCAATCTATCGCAGATAACTAATTTATCAAATATTTATAATATCTCTTTTGAATCAATTGTTTTAGATGTTGAAAATGATTTCTTCGAAGAAAGTTTTGCAGCGGCAAAAGATCTTTGCAAAAATATTCGCTTAGCAAAGTATTTTTCAGGGAAGGATAAGAGTTTAATTCTTTCAATGTCATTAAATGTATTTGAAGTACCATATTCTCAGTATTCAATGGTAACAACAGCAAGAAAGTTGAAAGCTAAGAGATCGTTTCAAGAAAGCACAATATGAGAATAAAAAGTTGCATGGAGATTAACGTCTCAACTCTTGCAAATAATTACCAACTACTGAAAGAAATTTGTCCAAATAATGAAGCCCTTTTTATGGTTAAGGCAAACGCCTACGGCCATGGAATGGTTCCAATTGTTAAGTTTGCGTACTTTGAACTAGGGATTAAAGAATTTGGCTGTGCCAGTATTGGTGAAGCCTTAAGACTGCGTGAAGAAATTCCTAATGGAGAGTTTGAAGTATATGTTTTCTCAGATGTGAATCTAGATCTTCAAGAAGCAGCAGATATCTATTTAAATAATCGAATCATTCCAGTTCTATCAAACGAATCAAACTTGAAGTACTTTTTAGAGCAAGAAGACTTTAGATATTTTCCTCTGTGTTTAAAATTTAATACGGGAATGAATCGACTTGGATTGAGGCTTGATCGGATTGATGAAGTCGTTAAACTAATTAAAGCTTCAGGTAGAAAGAGTATCTATCATTTGATGTCGCACTTTTCGAGCTCTAGTTTATCGATGGATAAAAATAAGAGAAATCTTGCACAAAAAGAAAATTGGCGTGAGCTAAAATCGCAATTGCTTGCATCAGGGATAGAAATTGATAAGTCATCACTTGCAAATTCTGGAGCAATTGAACAGAAAGTAGGCTTGGAGGAAACACACGTAAGGCCAGGACTTATGATGTATGGACCAACTTCACTTCTTCCTCAGTATAGTCACCTGAGCTGTTGGCAAGGAAAGTTAATTTCTAGACTTGAGACAACTTTTATCAACAGTTTTAAAGTAGATCGCGGGACTCCAATTGGTTATGGAGCAACTCCATGTCCAACAGATGGTGTTGTTGGGATATTTGCACTTGGCTATGGGGATGGCTTTTCGACTCGTTATCAAAATGTTCACTTAAGACACGGTAAAGAAATTGGCCAAATTGTCGGGCGAGTGAATATGGATATGGGACAAATTTTGTTTAATAACCAAGATCTTGAAATTAAAAATGGAGAGAGATTTGTGGTTTGGGATCAAAGTGGTGAGAACTTCTCTAACATATGCCTCGAGTCTAAGACAATTCCTTATGAAGTGTTCATTCACTTAACAGAAAGAATTCCCAAAATTTATCGACAGTAAGTAGCAGTTTCATTTTTTTTCCCGTAAAATTTCAGTAATGAATTATTTACTTAGAAGTTTTGTCATCTTTAATGAAAACTTAGGTCGCATCATTATTAAAAATGTTGCGGGCCTTGGAACGATAATGAATTTTATCGTTAACTTTTTCTATTGGGCCAGTCGAAAGCCTTATCGTTTCAAATTATTTTTTGAGCAGATGGACTTTATTGGCAATAAAAGTTTATTCATTATTTTCTTGGCCGGATCATTTACGGGAATGGTTATGGCCTACCAAACTTATTTTGGTTTCAAGTTAATTAATGTTGATTCACTAGTTGGGCCAGTTGTTGCAATTACACTAGCTAAAGAATTAGCTCCGGTATTAACTGGTTTGATTGTTGCAGGACGTGCTGGAGCAGCTATGGCAGCGCAGATTGGAACAATGAAGGTTACAGAACAAATTGATGCACTTGAAGTTATGGGTATTAGTAGTGTTCAATTTCTTGCTGTACCAAGAATTGTTGCCGGAACATTATCTCTACCATTACTTTCAATTTTCTTTCTCTTAGTAGGAAATATTGGATCTTATATTGTTGGTACTGTTGCCCTAAAAATTGATGATGCGATTTATCTCTCAAAGCTTGGACAGTTCATGTATGTCTCAGATATTTTCCAAGGAATAATCAAAGCTATCGTATTTGGATTTGTTATTTCTGTTATTGGAACATATTTTGGTTTCTCTGTTACAAAAGGTGCCCAAGGGGTAGGTAAGGGAACAAACTTAGCTGTTGTTTGGGGAATGATCTCGGTACTCGTTCTTGACTATTTCTTAACGAGCTTTTTAGTGCAGGTGATGTAGAATGTTACACTTTGAAGATTCGTCAGTAAAAATATTTAATTTAACTAAGACTTTTGGAAAACATACTGTCTTAAATGATCTTAGTTTTGATATTCAAAGAGGAAGTATTACAACAATCCTGGGGTTCTCAGGAGCGGGGAAGTCGACTCTTTTAAAACATATTCTAGGGCTTCATCATCCAACTTCTGGAAAAATTGAAGTGTTAGGCAAAGATCTTTCTCTTTTAGAAGAAGATGAACTTAGAAAGTTTCGTCAAAACTACGGAATGCTTTTTCAATATGCTGCCTTATTTGACTCTAAAACAACTTTTGAAAACGTTTCTTTTCCATTAGAAGAGTTCACTAAAATGACTCCAAAAGAAATAGAAGAGAAGGTGTTTGGTCTACTAAAGTCAGTAGGTCTCCAAGAAATTTCATTTGATAAATTACCAAGTGAACTTTCTGGGGGGATGAGAAAGAGGGTTGGTCTTGCAAGAGCGCTGGCCTTAAGTCCACAGGTTATGCTCTATGATGAGCCAACTACTGGTCTTGATCCAATTACGACTAAAATGGTCAACGACTTAATTGTCGATACGAGCCATAAACATAAAGATATAGGATTAACGTCAATTATTATTTCTCACGATGTTAAAGCGACGCTGGAAATTTCCGACTACGTTGCCTTCCTTAATCGTGGTAATATTGTTGAGTACTTACCAGCGAAAGAGTTTAGAAATTCAAAGCACCCTTTGGTGCAAGAGTTTATAAATCTGTAAGTACTAAGCCTAGGGAAGAGGGTTAAAATGAATGAATTTAAAGTTGGGCTAATGGCCCTAACTGCCATGATAGCAGTTGTTGTTATGTCACTTATTGTGACTTCAAACCAATCTGGTTTTGGAGCATATAATGAGTACTATACAACAGTAAGTGATGCGTCTGGTATTTTTCCAAAAACACCAATTAAGGTTGCAGGTATCAATGCCGGCCGAATTAAAGAAATTCGTCTAATTGGAAATAAAGCAGAAATTACTTTCGAAGTTCTAGCAAGAGTAGGAATCACAAAAGGTTCAAAACTGAAGATTCGCTCTGTTGGTTTCCTTGGTGATAAGTATCTTGAAATTTATATCGGAAACTCTGAGGTTATTCTTCCTGATGGTTCAGAAATTATTGCAGAAGAGAAAGCGGGGATAGAGACGCTTTTAAAAGATGCAACAGATGTTATGCAAGATGTGAAAACACTTGTCGGAAGTATCAAAGAATCATTTGTTCCAGAAGGTGGCGAGCCTGCAATGAAAAAGATCATTCGCGACGTTCAGCTTACTCTAGAAAATACTCGTGAAATGACTGCAAAATTGAATGATATTGTTGGTCGCAATAACGAGAAGATTCAAAATATTGTGAATAATCTTGAAGCATTTTCTGATCAAATTGCCTTTCAAACAGATGCAAATGAGCCTGAGAGTACAGTTGCTGATGTAAAAGAAATTTTAAAGAAAACAGATCGTATGATGGCCGACCTACAAGGCCTTGTAAGAGATATTAAAGATGGTAAGGGGACAGTTGGTAAGCTACTTGTAGAAGAAGAGATTGCTGATGAGGTTAAAACGACTTTAGCTAGTGTTCAAAAAGTTATTGGGCGTGTTGATAGTATTCGTACTCAATTTTCTGTTTATACAGGGGCCAATACGGGAACAGGACAAACTGATACGACAGCTGAACTTAGAATCTTTCCTTCTCCTGGACGTTTCTACTTACTTGGTGTGACAACAACTGAGTTTGGACCAGAAAGAAGAAAGATTACAGAGACGACTGTTGGTGGAACCACAACTGTTGTTGATGAGAAGAAAAGAAAATATAACGATATTCTTCTTAACCTACAGCTTGGCCGTCGCATTGATAACTGGACATTTCGTGGTGGTCTAATTGAATCATATGGTGGATTCGCTGTGGATTATAATTTTGACGATATTGGTCTGGTATCTTCATTAGAAGTTTTTGATTATAGAGAAGATGTAGGGCCAAATATTCGCGTTGGGCTAGATTTACAACTTTGGAACGTACTTTATGGTAAAATCGAAGGTGAAGATTTAATTAATGACCCACATGCAGTTTATAGTCTTGGTCTAAAATTTAATGATGAAGACTTAAAAGGATTCATAGGAATTTTTCTATAGGATGTAGTAAATAGATGATGATGGACAATAGAAATTGGCTAATTCGCACAAAATCAAATAAGATTCTTGGCCCACTTTCGAAACAAAAAGTTATCGAATTTGTTCAAGATGGAACACTTACAGAGGAAGATGAAATCTGTAGTGGTAATGGATATTGGTTTTGGATTAAAGAAGACGATTTATTAAATCGTTATTTATTTGGCGAAGAAGAGCAAAGTTTCAATCCTGTATCAGAGGCAAAAACAAAGGTTGCCTCTAGCGTATCTAAGCTTGTAAAGACTACTGGTATAGTTGAAAAAATTAAAGACTCTGAAGAACTTCCTGCTACACCAAGTTCTACTGAAGCTGAAACGACGGCTTCTGGATCAATCTCAATAAATACAACAGAAGATGGTGAAGAAATCGTTTTACCAGAAGATGGTGATCTCGATTTTCCTGAACCAATTGATTATAGCAATAATACTCTTCCACAACATGATGCTCCAGTTGTTACAAACGCAAGTCCGCTAAAGGATATGGATGCTGGTGTTAGTATGGCCGAAGTTGCTGAGGCCATGAATGTAGAAGAGGAAGAAATTGTATTACCAAGTGATGATGACCTAGACTTTCCAGATCTGGGAAGTACACAGTCAACGCTTTCTCTCGTCTCTGAAGAGCAAACGGACACATCAAGCAGTGAGAGCCAAATTGATCTTCTTGTTGCTGAAGCGGAAGCTGAGAAAGAGAAAATTGTCGCTGAAGCAGATTCTAATTTAGACGAGATTGCTGAAGATGCGAGACTTGCTCTTGAGGAAGAAAAGCTAGCAGGGCTTCCAGCATCGGCGCCAAATTTAGATGAGGAAGAAGAAATAAAGCCTATGAAGGCCGTTGAAATGCCTCGTCCAAAAAGAAAGAAGACGAAGAAAAAATCGACGAAATCAAAAAAGAAAAAGAGAAAGAGTGACTATAGCTTTGTCTATGTGGCCATTGGAGTTCTCATAATTCTTTTATTTTTTATTTCTAAGTTTTATTCAAAGTTAGTGGGAAAGGATCTCTTTTCTGAGCTTCATTTTAAAATGCCTACTACAACAGTATTAGCGCAAGAGTTTCAAGCAGATAAAAAAAAAAGATATTTTTAAACTTTGTTAATATTTCTTATAATTTATCGTTAAGTGGAGTTGAGTACAAGCCTGAGTTTGTAAAATCAGCACCTCCAAATTGTTCAAATATTTCACAATTTGAATTTAATTTAATCTATGCATTTACAACTTCTGGCCAGTCCTCAAACCAGTGGATTGAGTTTCAGGCAAAATGTCAGGAGCTATTTTATTCAGATCTTATTGTTCAAAATAAAAAAGAGAGTCGTTCATTAAAAGCACTCGAGGAAATCGAAGAAGCTTTAAAGATGAAGTTTGATAGCAAAAATATTGGACATCAGAAGTTTTTGAAAAAGTTAGAAAGAGAAAACTTTCATCAATTGATGTTAGAAATTGTCATCGCTTCTTCTTTAAATAAAGCAGAATGGTTAACTGGTGTAATCATTGACCTTTTAAAAAGAAATATCGAATTATATCCAGTTTGGATTAATGAAAATATTCCGCGTGAAGCAAGAGCAAGGTATGAGGGAGCACTCATACGTATTTTTGATATTATTAATAACTCAAGTATTGATGAAGTTTATAAACTAATGCTTTTTAAAAAATTCACTCATATCTCTTCTGGAGATAGTCGATTAAAACTATCACAGCTTCTAAACCAAACATTTGGCTCGACTCTTGAGTTTGATCTCTCTAGTTATAAATTTGGAATCAAGCTCGCTCCATTTTGGGTTCAGGAATTAGAAGACTTTAAGTTGAAGCAAAGACTTGTCGAGCGCTATTTTAATACTCCTGCGATTCAAGGTTTTGATGACTATGGAAATATTTTGTTTGAATATAATATTCCAAATATAGGAAAAAAGAGGGATGAGTTAATTGAGAAGGTAGCTTCATCTTATCAGTCATATAATTTTGAAAAAATGATGTCATTGATTGTTGGACTTAGAAATCCTGTCTTTAAGCGAGAATTAGTTAAGAAAGATAAGTTTTTTGAAAGACCTATTTTTAGTATTGAAAGAACTTATCTGGCAGAGAAATTAAACGAAAAAAATAGTAGCTGGATTGCATTTCATTTACTATATCTAGGGCAAAGAGACGAAAATATTATTAAGAACATAATGGTCGACCTATGAAGAATATATTTATTTATCCAACTGATACAGTTTGGGGTATTGGTGGAAATCCATTTGAAATAGAAACATATGAACTGATCGCAAAGATTAAGGGGACTTCTGTAAACAAACCTCTGAGTATCTTAACAAATGATGTCCAACAGCTTATTTCAATCTCTAGAGGCTCGGAGAGTTTGGATGAGTTATTTGATGACCTCTTTAAGTTTCAGATAACAGTAGGGTTACCAAAAGCTAGCTTGTCACTTAATTTCCCTACAGGTCCATTTGATGAAACAAGCTTTATCTGTTTTCGCGTAATTCAAAATGAGATTATTGATGAATGTATTAGGGACTTCCCAGGTTTCATTACTTCTACAAGTCTAAACTTAACAGGTGAAGATCCTATTAGTGATACTGAAGAAGCTAACTTATTTTGGCAAAAGCATTGCCCTGAAACGAACTTTATCAGTTCCGAGTTTTTAACTCCAAGTGGGAAGTCTTCAACAATTGTCTTTATATCTGGCTTGAGTGCAAAAATAATACGAGAAGGTGAGGATATTAAAAATATTCTCGAAACATTAGATAAGCATGGAATTAATTACTGATTATTCTCAACCTGAATTTTATCGTTTTTCTCGTGATTCAATTGAGCTTGCTGACTCGGTTGTAAAATACCTTTTGGCAAAAACGATTAATCCAGAAACAATTGCTGACTTATGTTGTGGTTGTGGAGTTATATCCCTTGAAATAATTCAAAAGCTATCAAATAAAGTATCATTAAACACGACTTCTCTTGATCTCTACGAGCTTCAAGAAGAATACCTCGAACATATTGAAAATAATATTGATCAACTTCGTAAGTACTTACCAAGTATTAAATTTAAAACTCAAATTTGTAATATACTAGATGACTCGAACTTAGCTACTAATTCTTACGATCTCATTGTTATGAATCCTCCTTACTTTAATCAGGCCAGCGGACGATCTGCTTTGGATGAAAGAACTAGGAAATGTCGCGAATATAAAGATGGCCAATTTGAAGCATTATTAAAAAAAGGCGCAGAGTTATTAGCGCCAAAAGGATATTTCTTCTTTGTTTGCCGTGAAGATAAAGATACAAAAAATGTCATCAGTAATATTTCAAAAAATTATTCAATTGAAAGATTAGATCAGACAAATGCCTTTTCAATATTTTTACTTTTTCGTTCTTAATTGAAAGAATAAGGACTTTAGAGATTCTTTCAAGTCATTATCACTAATATCTCTAAATTCATTTTCTGCTGCTTGCATAATTGCTTTGTATTCAGGGGACTGAGGGTGAAGTCTATTTTCAACTTCTTGTTTTACCTTCTCTTTTTGAACAACAGAAGATTTCTTTTTTGTGAAGTATTGATTATCTACTTGGAAAAAGACCTTTGAAATATGACCTTTTGTTTGTGGCAGTACATTACCAATAGACTTGATAATTTCTGTTTCCATATACTTAAGTTGTTGAGCATAAACTGGGTGAGACGTTAAAATAGTCAGTGACTTATGCTTAAGTTTCAATGGAATTGTAAATTGTGAAAGTCTTGGCCCAACAATTCTATCCCATGAATTTGAAAGATCGAGGAAGTCAAAAAGGTCGACACTTCCAAGGCCTTTTTGCTTGGGAGCATAGTTCTTATAGCGCGCCAGCTGGCCGTCAGTATCAATATCTTTAAGAATATCTTTCAGGTTTTTCACAGCATGCATCATATATTAAATAGGCTCTCACAGTCAAAGTAATAGACGATTCCATTAATCCTAGGCATATTAGTAATATGAAGTTTCTTATACTTATAAGCATCGTTTTATTAAGTTCTTGTGCGGGGTATCGTTTTAGTGATTCAAGTAATCCTTTTGAGGCCCAGGGCGTGCACAGTGTAACAGTTTTTGTTGTTAAGAATCACACAGGGATTACTGGCCTATCTCAAATTTATACAGATCAAATAGTTGAGACATTATCTTCATTTAGTAACTTAAGAGTTCGTTCTGGAAAGAATTATCGAAGTGATGCAATACTATTGGCCGAAATTACAAGTAAGAAAATTGCTGGTAAGGAAGTTAGGGAGCAAGGTGATACTCTAATGAGTGATGATCAGAAAAATCAACTTGGTGGAAATAGAAATGCATTCTATCTTTCGACTGAAGGTGCATATGATTTTGATATTGAAGTAAGTGTTTTTAAAAAACCAAACTTTGAAGAAATTAAATTCTACGAATCATTTTACAAGTTAGATCATTCTCAATTTCCTCGTAGTATTTTCTCTAAGAAATTTACGATTAACAGTTCTTTTATTATTGAAAATACTGTTGGTGGCATTGATACATCTGCACCTCTAAGAAGTGTAAAGAATAGAGGTACATTCAAGAAGTCTCTAGTAGATGATGCAAAAGAGTTCGGAGAAGACTTTAGAGAGGTACTTCTATATGCCTTCTAAAAAGCAAAGCTTCGAACTAAATGGTATTGATAAGATCGTTTCAGTTCTAGAAGCATTTGATGGTGTTTATCATCTGAGTGTTCCAGATGAGTTTACTTCAAAAATTATTTGCGATAGCTTGGCCAAGAAAGCTAAGAAGCTTTGGCCTCATGAATTTAGTCTCGACTTTATTGAACAAGAACTTCTTGCTGGTGGTGGTTTGTTTGGTCCATCAGGGCCATTCATTGTAATTGATGCTCAAGATATTAAATCAAATGCATTTGATACATTTAATAATAATCGTCATTTAATTAATGAATCAATTATCTTTATAACGAAGGGAAGGCTACCTAAGGGATTTCCTAAAGATGACTTAACGGCACTTTCTTTAAGTGCTCCTAAGCCATGGCATTTTGGCCAATACCTTGATGTTTTTGCAAAATATTTTGGTTTTCAGATCTCTGCTCAGATTAAAAACTTTATTGAAAAGTCTGTGCCTGAAAATGCTAGTGATTATTTCAACTGCTGCCATATTCTTTCTCACCATGTTGACGAGAGTGGGATGATATCTCTCGATAAGGCCAAGACTCTTATTAAGATTAAGAAATTGGATTTTTTTGATCAGGCAGATTTATTCAATCAATCAAATCTTAAAAGGTTTTATTTGAACCTTCTTCTTATTGAAGACGATTTTGGAATATATCTCGATTTTTTCCGCTCATTCCAGGGGCATGTAAATAAGGTTATTGATCCTTCATATTTGGCTGCGAAAAAAACACCTAGTAAATACGATAGGGGAATTCAGCTTGCTTCTCGTAAATGGGATTTCCAAGAATTAGTTAAATTTCAACAGAAAATGATTGATTTTGAAATCATGGCAAAGTCAAAGGACTTTTGGTTGAGAGACAGTCTACGAAGAGAATACTTAAGTCTATAGGATTAACTTCAAATAAGTACAAACACAAAAAGCGGAGAAATATCTCCGCTTCTTATATATTCAAACTTTCGAAAAAGATTAAAGTTTGTTGATTTGACCAGCAAGTCTAGATGTTTTTCTACCAGCAGCGTTACCTTTGATAACTCCGTGCTTAGAAAGACGTGAAAGAAGCTTTTGCGCTTTAACTAGTAGAGATGATGCCTCTTCTTTGTTACCTGCTTCAATAGCATTTCTTACGTTCTTTACAGCTGACTTAACAGCAGTTTTTCTTGCAGTATTTCTTTCGTTTCTAACAATTGATTGTCTAGATCTTTTCTTTGCAGATTTGTGGTTTGCCACAATCGACTCCTACGTTTAACTTGTTCAACATCTAATTAATAAGCCCCTTTTTATAATCTGCCAAGGGCCTTTTTGCAAGTGAAAAGTTAAAATTACACGATAAGTCACTATATTTTGTTGTTTTTGTTGGTTGGGCCATAGGACCAAATAAGGCCCTATTAACCAGTAATTTAATGGACGATCCCTTTTAAATTAGGTACTTTCAATGCCAATACAAAGGAGACACAATGATTAAACAAATTGCCGTTATTGGAGCAGGGCAAATGGGGCGTGGAATTGCTCAAGTTGCTGCTATGAATGACTATAAAGTTTTTATGTACGATATCAGTGCCGAGGGTCTTGAGTTCGGTCACAACTTTATCAAAAAGCAATTAGACAAAGGTGTTTCAAAGGGGAAGTGGGAGCAGTCTTACGTTGAGGCGACTCTTGCAAATCTTACGACAACTTCTGATATGGCCGACCTTAAGGATTGTGATCTATTCATTGAAGCTGCAACTGAAAACAAAGAAATCAAATTTAAAATCTTTAAACAATTAGATGAAATTGCAAAACCTGAAGCGATTCTTGCTTCGAATACTTCTTCAATTTCAATTACTGAAATTGCTGCTGCAACTTCTCGCCCAGCGAAAGTAGCAGGAATGCACTTTATGAATCCAGTTCCTGTAATGAAGCTTGTTGAAACAATCACAGGGCTTGAAACAAGTTCTGAAACAATCAACGCTGTGGAAGAAGCTGCTCAGAAAATGGGGAAGACTGTTGTACGCGCAGACGACGTAGCAGGCTTTGCTGTAAATAGAATTCTTATGCCAATGATTAACGAAGCTTTCTATACACTTTATGAAGGTGTTGCTGAAGCTAAAGGTATTGACGATGCAATGAAGCTTGGATGTAACCAGCCAATGGGTCCATTAGAACTTGCTGACTTCATCGGTCTTGATACTTGTCTTGCAATCATGGAAGTTCTTCACGATGGTCTAGGTGATACAAAGTATCGTCCATGTCCACTTCTGAAAAAATATGTAACTGCTGGGCGCTTCGGACGTAAAGTAGGAAAGGGTGTTTATGAGTACTAATTTTGAAACAATCTCATTTGAAAAAATGGGTGATATCGGAGTTTTAAAAGTAAACCGTGAGAAGAAGTACAATGCTCTTAACTCACAAGTTCTTCATGAACTAAAAGATTTCCTATCTTCACTAAGCGAAAATCATGACCTTAAAGGGATGATTTTTACAGGTGCTGGAGAGAAAGCATTTATTGCTGGTGCCGATATCGCAGAGATGAGTGATATGAGTGTTGATGAAGGACATGACTTCTCAACTCTTGGACAAGATGTAACGCTACTTTTTGAAAGTCTAAATATTCCAGTTATCGCATGTGTAAATGGTTTTGCACTTGGTGGTGGTTGCGAAATGGCAATGGCATGTGACTTTATCTATGCAACTAATACTGCAGTATTTGGTCAGCCAGAAGTTAAGCTAGGTCTAGTTCCAGGCTTTGGTGGAACACAAAGATTGTCTAAGCTTATTGGTCGCAATCGCGCCAAAGAAATCATCTATACTGGACGCAATGTAGATATTAATGAAGCAAAAGAAATTGGCCTTGTTGTTCGTTCATTTGAAACTCAACAAGAAATGCTTGATGAAGCAATGAAGACACTTGAGTCTATTGCAAAGAACTCACCAAATGCTGTAGCCATTTCAAAAATGCTTATGAATGAAGGAAACGACCTTACTGTTGAAGAAGGTCTAGATATTGAAGCTCGCCACTTTGGTGATATCTTCTCTTCTTACGATATGAAAGAAGGGACAGCTGCTTTTGTTGAAAAAAGAAAACCTGTATTTAAAGGGGAATAATAAATGATGTTAAGTGACTACCAAGAACTTAGAGACCTAGTTTCTAAATTTGCAGACAGTGAAGTTGCGCCACTTGCGGCTTCTATTGATAAGAATGAAAAAATTCCAACTGAGCTTGTTGCTAAGCTTGGTGAAAACGGATTCCTAGGTTCATATGTTCCAGAAGAGTACGGTGGAGCAGGTATGGATTACGTTTCATACTCAATTATCGTGGAAGAGATTTCACGTGCTTGTGCTTCAACAGGGGTACTAATCTCAGCTCACACATCTTTATGTGTTTATCCAATCTTAAACTTTGGTAATGAAGAACAAAAGAAAAAGTATCTTCCAAAGCTTGCTACAGGTGAGCATATTGGTTGTTTCTGTCTATCTGAACCAAATGCAGGAACTGATGCTGGTTCATTAACAACTTATGCAGAAGATAAAGGTGACTACTACGAGATTAGTGGAACTAAGAACTTCATTACAAATGGTAAAGAAGCGAATATCGCTGTTGTTTTTGCAAAAACTTCTAAGACTGATAACTATAAAGGAATCTCTGCATTCATCGTTGAATGTGACTCAGAAGGTTTCGAAGTTATGAAATGTGAAGATAAGCTTGGGATCAAAGGATCTTCAACAGCTCAAATCGCATTTGATAAAGTTAGAGTTCCAAAAGAAAATTTACTAGGCGAGTATGAAAAAGGTTTCAAAATTGCGATGAATACACTTGATGGTGGACGTATCGGTATTGCTGCTCAGGCCCTTGGGATTGGTGAAGCTGCATTCCGTTATGCAAAGCACTACTCAAATGAAAGAGTTCAGTTTGGTAAGCCACTTCACGCTCTTCAAGCGATTCAATTTAAACTTGCTGATATGAGTACAAAACTTGCTGCGTCTCGTCTTCTAATTTGGGAGGCTTCTCGTAGAAAAGATAATGGTGAAGAGTATTCACTACAATCTGCTCAGGCAAAGCTATTTGCAGCTGAATCGGCAATGTGGATTACAACTCAAGCGATTCAAGTTTGTGGTGGTAATGGTTATACAAAAGAGTATCCGGTTGAGAGATTCTTCCGTGACGCTAAAATTACAGAAATTTATGAAGGGACTTCAGAGATTCAAAGAGTGGTTATCGCTGCTAATGAGCTTAAGAGCTTAAAGTAGATAGTTGTTCAATTGAAAGAGAAGTGATACGGTTTTAACTTGTTATGTTAAAGAAAATCTTGGAGAAAGTAGGCATGGCCAAAAAAACTACTAAGAAGAAAACAGCTAAGAAAGCTGCGAAAAAAGTTGCGAAAAAAACGACTAAGAAAACAACTAAAAAAGCAGCACCTAAGACAGCTAAGAAAACAGCTAAGAAAGCTGCAAAAAAAGTTGCGAAGAAAACAACTAAAGCAGCAGCTAAGAAAGTTACAAAAAAGACGGCCAAAAAAGTTGCCAAGAAAGTAACAAAGAAAGCGGCTAAAAAAGTAACAAAAAAAGTGGCCAAAAAAGCTGAAAAGAAAGTCGCTAAAAAAGTTGCAAAGAAAACTACAAAAGTAGCAGCAAAGAAAGTTGAGAAAAAGACTACTAAAGCTGCAGCTAAAAAAGTTGCAAAGAAAACAACTAAGGTAGCAGCTAAGAAGACAACTAAGAAGGCTGCAGCTGAGAAAAAAACAACTGCAAAGAAAGCAACAACAAAGCCAACAAAAGCGAAAGCAAAGAAGGAAGAGGTTGTTGTAGAAGTTGAAGAAGAAATCGTTGAGGTACAACCAGAGCTTTTTGATGAAGATGAAATCGAAGAAGAAGAGCTTGAGGTTGCTGGTGAAGACGAGATTTTAGAAGAAGAGGACGAGGAAGAAGAAGTAATTAAAAAGACTCCACTTCCGGCAACTGAAGAAGAAAAAGTTGAAGAAGTATTCAGACTTGCTGAAACTTTAGACTACTTCCTAGGTGATACAGATGAGTGTTTAGCAAAAGGATGTGATAATCCTGCGACTACAGCTGGTTTCTGTCGTCTTCACTATATTGGATATTGGAAAGAAATTAAGAATAAGATCTCAATTCTTGAAGAAGGAATGCTTCAGAAATATGTAAAAGAGATTATTGGTAAGTACCCGATAAAAGTTATTGATGAAGTTCTAAAAGATCTTAATGATGATAAGGCATTCGTAGATGTTCTTCGTGAGATGGATATTGAAGCGGATGAGAGCTTTGACGAAGTTGATGATATTGATGCAGAAGACGATCAGGATATCGCTTTTGAAACTAAGTCATCTGTTAAAGCTATTATGGATGAGGAATAGCGTCATTGTTTGCCCAAAGGCAAACTATTGGACGCTATGCCAGCTCCCCAATCTTTAGCTAGAAAACTAATTCAACAAGCCGGGTTCAAGCCCGGCTTTGTTGTCTCAGGAGCAATGGGAAAACTACCGCAAAGAAAACGATATTTTCACAAAGTGAAAATGAGTAAATATTCTTTCTTACATGACCGAAACACGCGAGCTACGCTCTTTGTTTCTTAGGTCACATTCATCTCTGCTTCAAAACTGCCCTTTGGGGCACTTTTGCCGCAGGATGTGTCTCAGGAGCAATGGGAAAGATGTCGCAAAATAAAAGCGACACTTTAGCGAAGCTAAAGTTAGCGAATAATCTTTCTCATATGACCGAAACACGCGAGCTACGCTCTTTGTTTCTTGAGTCACATTCATCTCTGCTTCAAAACTGCCCTTTGGGGCACTTTTGCCGCAGGATGTGTCTCAGGAGCAATGGGAAAGATGTCGCAAAATAAAAGCGACACTTTAGCGAAGCTAAAGTTAGCGAATAATCTTTCTCATATGACCGAAACACGCGAGCTACGCTCTTTGTTTCTTGAGTCACATTCATCTCTGCTTCAAAACTGCCCTTTGGGGCACTTTTGCCGCAGGATGTGTCTCAGGAGCAATGGGAAAGATGTCGCAAAATAAAAGCGACACTTTAGCGAAGCTAAAGTTAGCGAATAATCTTTCTCATATGACCGAAACACGCGAGCTACGCTCTTTGTTTCTTGAGTCACATTCATCTCTGCTTCAAAACTGCCCTTTGGGGCACTTTTGCCGCAGGATGTGTCTCAGGAGCAATGGGAAAGATGTCGCAAAATAAAAGCGACACTTTAGCGAAGCTAAAGTTAGCAAAACTCTCGCAATGAAAAGCGACACTTTCACGAAGTGAAAGTTAGCAAAAAAATTTACTTAAAAAATCAGAATTACTTAGAAACCTACTCACCCTTAAATAAACTTAAAAGATAAGTGTTAATATCACCAACATCTAGTGTGGCATCATCATTTGAAGATTCAGAATAGTCCATTCCTGTGGTCGCAAATTTTTCATTAAGATCATCTGCAGAGTAACCAATCGATCCTAGATCAACTCCCATCTCTTTGTACTTTTCACGATTCTCTTCCGAAAGGATAGAGTTTTTCATCTCCATTGCTAGAGCACGCGTGTTTCGTTGAGTATCTTCGTTTTCGTCTCCACTACGAATTTCCAGGTATGAAGAAACGATATTATTAAAGTGTACGAGCTTAGAGAAATTCTCGGCTTTTTTCTGCGTTTTTTCTGCTAGTGCCGCTATGGTTTCAAGATCTTCAATTTCGCTAAATTCATCACCCTTTGTTGTATGTTTTTTGATTTCATCACTTAGAGATTGAAGAATAGCATCTTTCTTGGCCTCATAACGTTTTGCAATTTGATCCTTTACACCTTGAACAGTTGCAAGATTCTTAGCTTCATCCTCAGTGTAACCTTCTTCAATAAGAAGTTTTGCAACTTCCTCTGGATTATCTTCGATATCTTTTAGTCTTTGTAGTGTAACTTCTTCTTGTACCTTTAGCTCTCCAAGAAGAGAGTACTGTTCTTCTCTATTTGATGAAAGAAAGTTTTTACATGCCTCTGCATCAACGATCTTGCCATCTTTGTAACATTCTTCCATTGCTGCAATCTCTTCTTTTTGTCCTTTTGCAACAGCGTCCATTGCTTCACCAGAAGAAATCGTTGTAAGAGCATCAATACTCTCGTCTGACTTTTCTCGTGAATCATACATTTTTACATTTGATAAGCTATCTGTGCCTTGAAGTTTTTCAAACTTCTTTGCGATACCATCTGTTGTTGTAATACTTTGTCTTGCTAACTCAATATACTGAATGACGTTACAGGCTCTTGGGTATGAGTAGCGAACAAGAGAATCACACTTATCAACTTTTTCGTCACTATCTTTACCTGAAACATGTTTTGCACAAGTATTTATGATATCTGCACGAACGATCTTTTTCTCGCCTTGTGTGTTATTCGGGTCGGAGTTGAAAACTTTGAATTCTCCACCGGCAGCACCTGCGTAGCAAACAGCGTTGATATTACCAATACATGCTTCCCAGTTACTTGCAGATTTTAGAACTTGTTTTTGTTCACCGGTATTTGGATCTGTTCTTATGATAGTTTCATTTAGGCCAACGAGGTTTTCATTTTTAACTTTTTCTCTTACCGATTCATCTTCAGAAATGAGAGGGTAACCATAGTTCTTTGATTCAATACAGTAGCTCGTTGCTGCTGAGATAATATTTTTACCAAGTTGCGTTTTATATAATTCAAAGAATGTTTTTTGACTTGCGATTTTATCGTATTGGCCAGTTTTACTATCAAATTCTCCGTAAAGGGCCTTTTCAAGCTTTTCGATAAGAAATTGTTTTAAGGTTTCAAGTCCTTTTGATGTTCCTTTGGCCGTATCCATTGTTGTACGATAGCGCCCGGATCCATCTTTTCCACTCTGCTTCTCAACTAGTTTGTTGATTTGCTTAAGTGTTCCTTCATCGGCTTGAATTTTTCCCCATAGACAATTTCCAACTTCAACACCATTAAATGATGTTTTCTCTGATTCCTGTCGATAGCATTCGGAATACATATCCTTGACACCAGGAACACTCATGGCACTTTCAAACATCGGGTTCTGACTTGTTAGAACTTGAAGATAACGTGCTTCTTGATTGTCATTGCTATTTTTTGCAACGGCACTAAAGCTTAAGCTCGTTAGAATGAATAGGGTTTTTAACCTCATAACCATATTATACTACTCGGTTATTTGGGCAGATAACTTTAATTCAATTTGATTTAATTTAATGTGATTTTAGTAGTTTAGGAGATTAAAAAAGAGAGGTGAGTTGCAAAGAAATTGAGGACTTAGCCGTCCTCTCCAATAGCTTCTACTGGGCATGCCTCAAGAGCAGACATACACTCTTCAAGTTCAGCATCATTTGAAGGCTGAAGCTTAACGAAGGCATGGCCTTCGTCGTCATTCATTTCAAAGAAGCGAGGAGCCTCCATCACGCAAGCATCACAGGCGATGCATTGGTCATCAACATAGAACTTTCCATCTACATTTTGATCAAATTTTGCGCTTTTGTCGGCCATCTCACTTCTCCAAATTATTTAAAATTACTGTGGTAATTGTGCGTATTTATTTTGCTTAAAAGTATATTCTTTTCCTAACTTATCTAGCAGAGTTTTTAGAGTTTGTTGAGCACTAATATTAGTAAGTGCGTTCACATCATAACCCTTTGAATCTGTTGATTTTGCAGGAGTCGTAGCAACAATTGTTGTTTGTGTAGCGTCTTCAAAAGTAAATAGACCCGAGTCTTTTGTGAAAACTTCAGCAACTTGTTTCTCATCAAGTTCACCTGTTGGTCCAGCACCTTCAAGTTTATTGATATTGATTTCTTTAATACCAAGTCCGTACTTCTCTTCAAGTGACTTAAGTGCTTTTGAGTTTGAAGCTGCTTTTTGTACTTCTTTAATTGCTGTTGCCATTAGAGGAGCAACATCTTTTTCTTTTTGAAGAATTTCTTTTGCAATATCTCTTTGGTGATCTTCAATTTTTGCAACTACCGCTTCTTTACGATCTTGAGCGTAAATGATGTGGTAACCATATGAAGTCTTAACTGGCTGAGAGATTTCACCTTTCTTAAGAGCAAATGTTGCTTTTTCAAATTCTGGAACCATTTGTCCACGCTTAACCCAGTTAAGGTCTCCACCGTTCGTTTTACCTTGTGGCTCTTGAGTATATTTCTTAGCGAGAGTTACAAAGTTCTTAGTGTTAACTTCTTTTCTGATCTTGTTTGCTTCTTTAAGTGCTTCTGCTTCATTTCCATTTTCAGTAGAAATTAAAATATGTCTTGTTCTAACTTGCTCAGGTTGACTAAGTAGAGGCAGCTTGTCTTTAAATAAAGATTCTACTTTAGCCTTATTAGCTTCTTCTTTTAGAAAAGCTGTAATATCTGAAGATGAGATTGTTACAAGCTTTCTTACGTTTGCACTTTTGATTGTAATAATCTTTGCATTTCTCTTGTCATTGTAAAGTTCATTTAATTCTTTAGTAAGAGCTTTTGAAACAGGAACATGTTGAACAATGTTTTGTAGTTTCGTCAGTGCAATTCTTTCTTTTTGTTCTTCTTCATAATTTTCTGGAGTGAACTTGTTATATGAAAGAAGAGTTTTATATTTATTGATATCGAACTGCTTATTTGTTTGGAAGTAAGAAGTGTTTTTAATTTCATTAATTACTTCATCTTTTGAAACAAGAATCCCAAGATCTTCAGAAAGAACAACTCTTAGTTTTTGGAAAACTAAATTTCTGATCGCGTTGTCATAAACTTTATATTGGCTCATTTGTTGAGAAGTAAGAGGTTGGCCTCCACCAATAAACTTTGAGTAAAAATCAGATTGTCTTTGTACTTCCATGTTAAAGTCGCGAACCTTAATATCGTGACCAGCAACACTACCAATTGAATCAGGTGTTCCCGTATTGAAAAATGGGCCTGAAACCATGAATGAAATAACGATAATTCCGATGAAAAGAGTCAGGAATATCTGCGATGATTTTTTCTGAAAATTAGATGACATTTTACCACTCCATGTAATTTTAATTTTCGTTATTATCACTTAAATATGCTACTCCGTAAAGAATATTGGCAGTTTAAATAATCCTGTGTACTCTTTTAATATAAAAAAAAATAGCAACTTAGGATTAGAATGAAGCTAATTGCATCGGAAGGATCTCGAACCAAATTAATCATAAACCTAGTTGTTCTATCACTTGCATTTTACGGCGTGTCAAAGCGTAAGGCACCTTACAAAGAAGCCTCAATTTTTGAAAATGTTATGATGGACACGTTGGCACCTCTTCAAAGAGGCATTTCAAATGCATACAAGAATGTAGCTTCGTTCTTTGAAGACTATATGCTTAATGTTAATGCGTCGAAAGAAAATGTTACTTTGAAAGAACAAATTGGTTCGTTAAAGCAGGAAGTATTTGCGTTAAAGCAATTAGAACAAGAAAACCAACGCCTGCGTCAAATCTTAAATTTTGGTAAAAAAATTAAACATGAAATGATTTCTGCTCAAGTTGTGGCATGGGACTCTTCAAGTGACTTTAGAGTTATTCGTATTGATAAAGGTTTCAAGGATGGTATTAAGTTGCAATCTACAGTTGTAACTTCAGATGGAATCGTTGGCTACGTTTATCGTTTAACAGATCACTTTGCCGACATTCTAACAATACTTGATCCAAGTAACCGCGTTGATGTTATCGTAAATCGCACACGTTCATACGGTATTCTTGAAGGTTATTCTGGATGGCGTACTGTGATGAAGTATGTGGTACGTACAGATCCTGTTCGTTTGAATGATCTTGTTATTACTTCAGGACTTGGAAATATTTATCCTCGAGGAATCCCTGTTGGGATTATCACAAAGATTGAACGAGAGAGTTATGGGATTACTCAACACCTAGAAGTAACTCCAACTGTCGACTTTTCAAAACTTGAAGAAGTCGCTGTTCTTGTTCCTTCAGAGGACCAAGACAAGAAACGTGTGGAGTGGGAAGCTCTAGAGAATAATGCTCAACAAGGAGATGGGAGATGATTAAGTCTTCAGATATCCCAATTCGATTATTAATAACTGTATTAATCCTAATTGTACTAGAAGTTTTGGCCAGTGCTTTCTTACCACTATTTGGCCTTAACAAATACATGATTCCATTTAATGTTCTTCTTGTTCTTTATATTGGTTTTAAATTGGAAACTCCGTATCTTGCAATTATCATTTTAATTCTTCAATTAACTCATTCACTTTTTTCAATTGAAGGGTGGGAGTACGGAACAATTTCGGGAATCTTAATTTGTATTGTGATTGGATACCTAAGAGATCTTCTACACTTTACAAGTAGCTTTATCACGATGCTGACAGTTTTTCTCTTTCAGGTTCTGTGGTTTTTTATCAGTTCATCACTACTATATTTAAAGTTTGATAGCTTCGATTATATTGTGCAGAAATTTTGGCGCTTTATTCCTGAGAGTATTATTTTATCTTTATTAGCTCCTATCTTCTTTTCATTACTTGATAAAGTTTGGAGAACGAAGAGTGAAGGCCTTATGGGGAATAATGTCTAATGTTTGCTGAAGAAGAAGTAGTTCGGTCTCATAAGACTAGGGCCGACATTCTATTTACTTTAATTACACTCGCGTTTGCGATTATTTTAATACGTTTATG